>JAMDEL010000103.1 GCA_023487095.1 Patescibacteria group bacterium | reverse complement strand
TTTGATGCCGGAGCCGATGATGTCCGTGAATCTGAAGAAGGCTTGGAAGTTTACACCCCTATCAACGACCTGCAAAAAATAAAAACCTCGCTCCAAAAGGCCGGTGCAGTGATTGCCAGAGCCGACATTATTAAAGAATCCAGCCAAGGCGTAGATTTGACCGAGGAGCAAAAACCCAAAGTAGACGCGCTGTTTGCCGAACTGGAAAATGACGAGGACGTGATTGCAGTCCACACGTCCGCCAATCTTTAAAAACCCTATGAACTCCCGAGAAAGATATACCACAATTTTCCTCGCTGACCAGATAAAACCAACGCGGTTTTTTCTATTGAAACGGGCGGCGACCAAAAAATTTGCGCCCAACCTATTTACCGGTTTCGGAGGCAAAGTTGAAAATGGAGAAACACGCAAACAGGGTGCCTACCGGGAGCTGGAAGAAGAAACCGGACTAACCAACATCAAACTGACGGAATTTGGGCGGCTGATTATCAACCAGGAAAAAATCCTTTACCAATTTTTCGGCACATATCTAGGCGAACCGCTGTTTTGCAACGAAGGCCAGGTGGAAACCGAGAAATAGACAAGCTTTTTTTTTCTGCCCTTAATCCCTACTGCCAAGCTGTTTTTGGAGGCTTGGGAACAAAAAAATTGGCGGACTGCCGAGCACTTTACCTTGCTGGTGGAAAGGAAAAACCCCGATGATGTTTTTTCGCCCATCCTAAGCGTAGAGGTCCAGCCGGGCTTGGTAGGTAAATAAAATTTTATGGTAATTTTAGGCATAGACCCGGGTACGGCTACCACCGGCTACGGCATAATCAAAAAAAGCAAAGCCAAGAACGGCTTTGAAATTTTAGAGTACGGGGTGATTGCCACCCACAAAACACGGAGCGACGCCGAGCGCCTGGAAACCCTAGCCAAAGACCTGGAAAGCCTGATAAAAAAACACAAGCCCGCGGCCATGGGCGTGGAAAAATTGTTTTTTAGCACCAATCAAAAAACGGTCATGGCCGTATCCCAAGCCAGGGGAGTGATACTCTATTTAGCCCAAAAACACCGGCTGCCGACTTTAGAATTTACGCCGCTTCAGGTAAAAAGCTTCATCTGCGGCTACGGCAAGGCAGACAAGAAGCAGGTGCAGTACGTGGTGCAAAAGACTTTCGGACTCAAGAAAATCCCCAAACCGGACGATGCAGCCGACGCACTCGCCATTGCCCTCTGCGCAGGCTGGCACTTCCCAAAACAAAAAATCCTCCGCTAGCGGAGGATTTTTATTATTTTACCCTTACAAATTTTCTTTTGCCGACCTGCAGCAAAAACTCGGCTTTGCCGTCCAGTTCTATCTTTACATCCGGAACAACCTCCTGGTTAAGCTTAACCCCGTTTTGCCCAAAGAGCCTTCTACCCTCGCTTTTGCTGGCTATCAGCCCCGTTTTCAACAGCACGTCTAAAAGCTGGTACGACCCGGGCTCAAGCTTTTTTTGTTCAATCACCTCCGGCAGCTCGCCTTTGGTAAACTGGTTGATAAAAGCCTGTTTTGCGCTTTCGGCAGACTTGTCTCCATGATACAGGCTGGTTATCTCATAAGCCAGCCGCAGCTTCTGATCGCGCGGGTTGGCGTTCGCGCGAAGGATGTCGTCCACTTCCGCCAAAGGCACCCGCGTAGCCAGGATAAAATATTTTTTTATCAGCTCGTCGGGAACGGTCATGGCCTTGCCAAATATGTCATTGGGCAGAGCCGTGATGTTTATGGTGTTGCCCCAAGAAGAAGACATTTTCCGGCCGTCCGTGCCTTCCATCAAGGTCATAGTCAAAATATTTTGGGGTTTTTGCTTATAGGCCGGCTGGATAATGCGGCCTGCCAGCAGGTTGAACCTCTGATCAGTGCCGCCCAGCTCCACATCCGCCTTAACTGCCACACTGTCATAGCCTTGCATTAAGGGGTAAAGCAATTCGCGCAAGGAAACCCGCTTGCCGCTTTTAAGCCTTTTGGCAATATTTTCCCTGGCTTCAAACTCATGCAGGCTGAACAGATCGGCCAGGCGGCCAATTTCCGCAAAACCCAACTTCTTCAGCCATTTGGAATTATAATGGACTTCAGTTTTCTTCTTATCCAAAATCTTGTAGGCCTGCTCAAAATAGGTTTTGAGGTTCTTGGCCACCTCTTTTTCCGAAAGCATGGGCCGCTCCGCATCCTTATCCGAAGTGTCGCCAATTAACCCGGTAAAATCACCTACAATAAACACCACTTTGTGCCCCAGCTCCTGGAAAGCCCGGAGCTTCCACAAAACCACAGCCCGGCCAATGTGGATATTCGGGCTGGTGGGGTCAATACCGAGCTTGACCCTCAATCTCTTCTTGGCTTTGAGCAGCTTTTCTAAAACATCGCGGTCAATAACCTCCTCCACGCCCCGACTTAACAGCTCTTCAATTGGTTCCATGGTGAAACTTGTTAATGCTTTTAGCATTATACCATTTTTGCGGGAAAAACGTTATAATTACCCTATGAAAATTTACTCCTTCAAAACCAAAGAACGGCCTGACCCAAAGCCAATAATTAAAAGCCGGACCATCCGCAAGTCCAAGCTGCCTTTCCGCTGGTCATGGCGCAGGGCGCTGACCTGGGCCTTTCGTTTAACGGCTATTGGCATATTGGGGGTTGCCCTTTTATTTTTGTATTACAGCAAAGACCTGCCAGACCCCAACCAACTGATTAACCGCAACGTTTCGGAGTCAACCAAAATTTTTGCGCGTGACGGCCAGCTGATTTACGAAATCCACGGCGAAATTAAGCGCACCCTGGTCAACCTGGACCAGATCTCAGACAACCTGAAACACGCCACGATTGCGGTGGAAGACAAAGATTTTTACAAACACCGGGGGATTTCCATTACCGGCACTCTGCGCGCGATTTTTGTGGATATTATTTCCGGACGGAAAGCCCAGGGCGGCAGCACCATTACCCAGCAATTCGTAAAAAAAGCCATTCTCTCCAGCGACAAATCCTACGACCGAAAAATCCGGGAATGGATTTTGAGCCTGAGCCTGGAAAGCCGTTTTACCAAGGACGAAATCTTAAAACTCTACCTGAATGAAATCCCTTATGGCCGCAACGCCTACGGCATTGAGGCGGCCAGCCGGACTTATTTCAACAAGCCTGCAAAGGATTTGGACTTGGCGGAAAGCGCCTATTTGGCTGCCATGCCCCAAGCACCAACTTACTACAACCCGACTGGACCAAACCGCCAGGCTTTGGAAAACCGCAAAAATACTATTTTGTCGCTTATGCGGGAACAGGGCTATATTAACAAAGACCAGGAAGAACAGGCCAAACAGGAGCAGGTCAAGTTTTTAAGCATTAAAACCGGGATTCTGGCACCGCATTTTTCACTCATGGTCCAGGATTATCTGGCAAATAAGTTCGGCGAAAAAACCCTGGAACAAGGGGGCTTAAAAGTCTACACCACGCTGGATCTTACCTTGCAAAATATTGCTGAAAGCGCCGTCAAACAGGGCGTGGAAACCAATGCAAAAAAATACAACGCCCACAACGCAGCGCTTGTAGCCGAAGACCCAAAAACTGGCCAGATTCTGGCTATGGTTGGGAGCAAGGATTATTTTGGCGACTCTGAGCCTGCTAACTGCACTCCTGGGCGCAACTGCCTCTTTGAACCCAACTACAACGCGGCCATCTCCCCGCGCCAGCCGGGCAGCAGCTTTAAGCCCTATGCTTACGTAACCGCGTTTAAGCCAGAGTATAAATATTCGCCCGCAACCATGCTGATGGACGTGGAAACCAATTTCGGCAAATTCGGTAACACTGACTACAAGCCACAGGACTACGACGGCAAACAGCGCGGACCGGTCTCCATGCGCCAGGCTTTGGCCGGCAGCTTAAACATTCCCGCGGTAAAAACCCTGGCTTTAGTCGGGGTGGAAAACGTAGTACAGACCGCGCGCGACCTCGGCATCACCAGTCCCATGGCTGACTGCGGGCTGGCTTTGGTTTTGGGCGGTTGCGAAGTCAAACTCATTGACCATGTTTCTGCTTACTCGGTTTTGGCCAACGGCGGAGTAAAAAACGACAAGACTTTTATTTTAAAAATTGAGGACAAGGATGGAAAAACCCTGGAAGAATACCAGCCCAAAAGCAAGCAGGTAATCAATCCTGAAGCCGTTTATGAGCTTACCAGCATCATGACTGACAACAACGCCCGGTCCTATGTCTTCGGGCCGAACTCGCCGCTCATCTTAGGCGACAGGCCGGTGGCTGCCAAAACCGGCACTACCCAAAAATGGCACGACGGCTGGACCATGGGCTTTACTCCCAGCTTGGCGGCCGGGGTTTGGGCGGGCAATAACGACGGCACCCTGCTCAAGGCCGGGGCTGATGGCGTGTTTGTGGCCGCGCCCATTTGGAACCGTTTTATGAAAGAGGCCCTAAAGGGCAAGCCGGTTGAGGAATTTAAGGCGCCGGATGGCATCCAACAAATCAGCGTTGACGCGGTTTCCGGAAAACTGCCCACAGGCCTGACGCCATCCACAAAAATGGAAACTTTCACCAGCTACAACGCACCCACCCAATACGACGACGTCCACATCTCTCTGCCGTATGACAGCACAACCAACGAACCTGCAACTCCGAGCACGCCGCAGGATAAGCTGATTTACAAAAACTTCACAGTCCTGCACAGTGAAAAACCTGAAAACCCGGATTGGGAAAACCCGGTTGTGGCCTGGGCGCAGTCCCAAGGCTATGTCTACCCGCCTAACGGCATAAACTATAACCCTCAAAACAACAACACCGGAACCCCCGGCGGACCGCCCACGGTAGACATAGTAGAACCCACGGACGGGCAAATCATTTCTTCTCTGCCGTTTAAGGTTGTAGTCTCTGCCAGCTCGCAAAACCAGATTAGCCGGGTCTCAGTTTCCATTGACGGCCAGGAAGCCGCCTCTTTAAACGCTCTGCCATACATTTTTAACATCAACAAAAAATACTCGGACGGCGACCATACTTTGGCCGTAAAAGTTACCGATGTCTACAATAAAACCACGGACACCAGCCTTGCCGTAAAATTTGCGCTTAATGAGCCTATTACCATCACTGAACCCGGCGGCTCAGGCAGCTTGGTTATGTTCCCTGTAAGCCTCAAGGCAGAAAGCTCAGAAAACTACGACGCGGTAAATTTTTACTATCAAACCGCAAAAGGCGGGCCACCAAAGCCAATTGGACAGGCACAAAACCTAGGCAATTTTAACGGCCTCTACCAATATTCGGCTGACTGGACCAAATCGCCGGGGGGCGGGGAGTACCTGCTTTTTGCCAGAACCAGCACGGGACTCACGACACCTAAAGTAAAAATATCGGTTCCTTAACGCTTACTATGCAATACCTGATCCTCGTAACCTGCCTGTTGGCTCCAACCTACGCGCTGAGGTTTAATTTTAAAGGCCTGCCCCTCAACCTGCTTATGGTTTGGGTTTTTCTGGTAATTTTTTGGCTGCTCTTTGAAATGGCCTACAAAAAAAAGCTTGGGGATTTCTGGCGGCACATAAAAACCTTGGATAAAAAGCTGCTCTGGCTGACTGGATTATTTTTTTTGGCCTCCGTTTTCTCTCTTTTTGTCTCCGGCGTTTCGTTGAAAAAGCTGGGCCAGTTCCTAGTGCTGTTCGTGCAGCCCATAAGCCTGTTTTTTATTTTTGGTTACTTGTTTAAAACCCAAAACCAAGCGAAGAGGGCATGGCTCATTGCCGCCTACTTGCTGCTTGGTTTAATGGGTGTCTGGTCCATTATCCAGTACTGGACGCTTTTCAGTCTGCCCACGCAGTATTGGGGAAACTCGGTAGAACCAAAACGGGCTTTGGGGTTCTTTGGCCACCCGAACTTCTACGCGCTGTTTTCCGCCCCGCTTTTGGCTTTTCTCCTGCCGGACCTGGCAGAAAAACTTAAAACCTATAAAACCGAACCGCTTGCTCCCAAGTTTTTGCTTTTTTGGCTGCTAGGCTTAGCCGGCTTAGCCCTGTCTATGTCTAGAGCGGGATGGCTCGGGTTGGGGGTAGCGCTAGCGGTTTTCCTTTTCTTGTCCGGAGAAAGAAAACTTCAGACTGCTGCAGCCTTTGCCGGCCTAGCCTTATTGGTCGGGGTGGCACTTACACCTAACCTCCGCTACCGGGTACTCCTGCCTTTTTACGGCGAGAAGTCCGCGGTCTCCAGAATCTCACTCTGGGAAACCGGAATAAAAGGCGTTAAGCAATCACCCTTGCTGGGTTTGGGTTTGACGGGGTTTTCAAACGAATGGCCCAAACTAAACACTGACCCAAACTTGGACAGCCATAATTTTCCCCACAATATTTTTTTGAATCTCTGGCTCGAAACCGGACTCTTGGGGTTGCTGAGTTTTGTTGGCATAATTGCGTTCGGTATCTGGCGAGGCTTTAGAAGCCGAGCCAGTGTTATTAGTTTCGGCGTCGCTCTTTTTTTAATCGCGCTTTTGACCCAGGGTCAGATTGATAATCCGTATTTTAAAAACGATCTGGCATTAATTTTCTGGGTAATCCTTTCGCTGATCATTTAAACTATGAATATCCCGACAAAAAAACTTAAAAACGGGTTTGAAATGCCGGTGTTCGGCCTGGGCACCTGGGCAATGGGAGGGCGAAACGAACCCGACCCAAACAACGACGATTTAAAAGACATTAAGGCTATAAAGTCAGCCCTTAACCTGGGTGTTACTGTGATTGATACAGCCGAAGTTTACGCCGCTGGGCAGGCCGAAAAATTTGTGGGGCAGGCGATTTTGGGCCAGGACAGGACAAAGCTGTTTATTTCTTCCAAAGCACAACAAACCCACTTAAACTACCAAGACGTCAAACAGGCAGCTTTGGCAAGCCTAAAAAGGCTGGGTACGGATTATCTGGACCTTTACTACCTCCACCGCTACCCTGGGGATGAAAAAATCGAGGAGTGCGTGAAAGCTTTAGATGAGCTGGCCGAGGAAGGATTGATTAAGCACCTTGGTATTAGCAATTTTAACCTTGAACACACCAAACGGGCCCAAAGCCTGGCCCGCCATCCCATTGAGGCAACCCAGGTCCATTACAGCGTAAGATTCAGAGAGCCTGAAAAATCCGGATTGCTTGAATATTGCCAGACGAATGATATTTTTCTGGTTGCCTGGCGCCCGCTGGGTATGGGCAAGCTGACCCGAGGAAAAACCGATTTAGGCAGCGAACCTTTAATTCAAGAGCTGTGCAACAAATACAAAAAGACCCCCGCCCAAATTGCCATCAACTGGCTAATTATGCAGCCCAATGTTGTTACCCTGACCAAAACCAGCAACCAGGAACACTTAAAAGAAAATCTGGGGGCTGTGGATTGGACAATGGCTCACGAAGACGTGGAAAAATTGCGTATAAACTTTTCACACCAAGAAAACATTTCCGACACCATACCCCTGGCTTAAAACAAAACCCCGCTCCGATTCATCGGAGCGGGGTTTTTAAATTGCTAGTGCTTAAACCGGATGACAATTTTGCGGTGAGGGTCTTCGCCCTGGCTTTCGCTCTCCACATTCGGGAAATGCTCCTGCAGATAAGCGTGGACAAACCGTCTTTCAAACGCGGGCATGGCCTCCAGCCTGACCGGCTTGTCGGTCTTCTGCAAATGGTCAACCGCGGCTTTGGCTGTTTCCTTCAAATACCATTCCCGTTTGCGCTTATAATCATCCACATCCAAAGTAAACCAAAAGGGATTTTCCGAGGCCAGCTTCTTGGCAGCTATGTTTTGGACTAAAATTTGCAAAGAATGCAAGGTGGCGCCCTGCCTGCCAATAATCATGTAAGATTCGGGGGAGGAAATATTGAAAATCAAACCTTTGGTAATGCTTTCTTCAAAATCCACCTTGCCCGGCACGCCTAACTGCCCTAAAACTTCCTCAATAATCTTTTTAACCTCATCTATTTTATTGTAGTCGGTCATGTCTTTTTGCTTTAGTAATCAGTAAACAGCGGCCAGAAACTCGCAGCCGCTGAAACTAATCGCTAATTTGCCTTAACTACTGTGGGCTGATGCCTTTTTGCCAGCCAGTACTGTTGGCCAACCGCGAACAGGGTGGTAACCAACCAATAAAGAGGCAGGCCTGCCGGCAGCTTTATGGCTATCACCACTGACACAATGGGCAAAAAGTAGGTAGTCTGCATTTGTATGGCCTTGGCTGTCGCATCTTGGGGAGCCGAAGAGTTTTTTGGCAGCATCATTTTGGACTGCCAAAACTGGGCCAAGCCGGCCAACACCCCCAGCACAATATTAGGCTTGGAAAGGTCCATAAAATGCAAAAAGAATGGGTTGATTGTCTCGGGCTTGGCAACAAAGCTGTACAAACCGGACAAGTGGTTATTTAGGGCTTTGCTAAAAACCTGGTACAAAGCAATCAAGATGGGGAACTGAACTAAAAGAGGGAGACAGGAAGACAGGGGGTTAATCTGATAATCCTTATAAAGCTGCATCATGGCCCTAGCTTGGCCCTCTTTGTCGTTTTTATACTTCTCTTTAAGCTCGTTGAGCTTTGGCTGAAGGTCGGTCATGGCTTTTTGGCTTTTCAGGGACTTGTGGAAGCTGGGGGCCATAAGCAAGCGGATAAACAAGGTCAGCAACACAATCACCACGCCAATGTCAGGAATGTAGTGGTAAAAAAATACCAGCAGGTTAAGCAGTGGTCGATAGATTGCTTCGTTATAGATTGTGGTTAAAAACATTGGTGGTTTAGCTTATTTTTTAAAGACTGGGACATTGTCAATTCGCGGCTCAGCCCAAGGGTGGCAGCGCAAAAGGCGCGAAGCCGCCAAGACGGCCCCTTTCGCAGCACCGTGTTTTTCAACCGCCTGCCTGGCGTACTCACTACAGCTTGGGAAAAAGCGGCAGTAGCCGTGAGGATAGCGAGCTTTAAGCCAACCGTGGTCAGGGGAAAGAGATTGTTGGTATATGGTAATCGCGCCTAAAAGAAAATTTTTAGGGATTTCAGGAATTTTCATATATTTTGGCTTGAATAAGCAGTTTTTTTAAAAAACCCAGCATCTCATCTTCCTTAAAACTGAGTGCTTTTGGTTTTACGGAAATTATATAGTCGCCTAATTTAAGACTGCTCATATTCAACCGGATAAATTCTCGAACAAGCCTTTTTATGCGATTGCGGACAGTGGCGTTCTTGGACACCTTTGTTGAGACCACTACGGTAAACCTTTTTCTTTCAGCTTTTTCAAAAGCCCTTCTTACTGAAAAAAGCGGGTTAAAAAAACCCCGACCTTGCTCAAACGCGGCTTTGACATCCTTGGTTTTGGCTAGGCGGTGTTCTTTTTTAAACATGAAAGGAGGGGTTAAACGCTTAACTTTTTTCTGCCTTTGGCCCGTCTTCTGGCAAGCACGTTGCGACCGGTTTTTGTTTGCATGCGCTTCATAAAACCATGTCTGCGCTTCCTGCGTTTCACTTTAGGCTGATATGTACGTTTCATAACTACTTCCTTCCTCCAGATATTTTAATAATGTCTTGGCTAATTATACTAAAAAAGGAGTGCCATAGTCAATTCCAAGAGAGCCGCGGCTTGAAGCAGTCCATCAACCCACAACTTATCCACATGATATTAACAGAAAATTAAAAACTCCTTTTATTTATGCGAGAAAAGCAATATTTTACATGTTGATAACTGGCTGTTAGAATGGATAAGACACGCATTAGACAGAGTCTTTAACAGCAATTTCTGAAATAAAAAAGTATGACTAACCAACAGCTTTGGCAGGCAATCTTAGGAGGCCTAGAGGTTTCACTTAGCAAGGCAAATTTCAATACCTGGTTTAAAAACACTTTAATTTTAGAACGGGGACCTGACTACATCATCATCGGGGTTCCCAGCGCTTTCAACCGCGACTGGATATCTGCCAAGTACCACCAGGAAATGCTTAGAAGTCTGAAATCAATTGCGCCTGAGGTAAAAGAAATTAAATACCAGCTTGGCAACCAACCCCTGAACCAGGCCAACCAAAATGCGACCTTGTTTAAAAAACCAGAAGCTGCTCAACAGGCCAAGGAAAAAACTTCGGCCTTTACTTCGGGCTTAAACCCAAAATACACTTTTGACACTTTGATTATTGGGAAAAACAACGAGCTGGCTCACGCCGCCAGCCAGGCTGTGGCAAAAAACCCGGGAACGCAATACAACCCGCTGTTTATATACGGCGGGGTGGGTTTGGGAAAAACCCATTTAATGCAGGCTGTGGGACACAGAATCCTGGAGTCCAGCCCGAAAAAGGTCCTATACGTCACCAGTGAAAAATTCACCAACGACTACATCAATGCCATCAGCCAGAAGCGCATGGATGATTTTAAAAAAGCTTACCGGGAGGTGGATGCACTGCTGATTGACGACATCCAGTTCCTTGCAGGAAAAGAAGGTACTCAGGAAGAATTTTTCCATACTTTTAACGAACTCAGGGACAACGGCCGGCAAATCATCATCACCTCAGACCGGCCGCCGAAAGAGATACCAGCTATTGAGCAAAGGCTAATTTCCCGGTTTGAATGGGGGATGATTGCGGATATCCAGGCCCCCGACCTGGAGACGCGCATGGCGATTTTGCGTACAAAAATGGAAAAACGGGGCGTCCAGATTCCAGAAGAAATCCTCTTTTATATTGCCGAAAACATTCAAAACAACGTCCGTGAGCTGGAAGGCGCCTTAAACCGCCTGGCAATTTATCAGCAAATGGAAAACCGGGGGATGGTTTTAGAGCAAGCAAAAAGCATCCTGGCCAGCATTGTCGGGGCCAAGAAAAAAGTCACCTCCGCAAAAAAAATTGCCGAGGTGGTAGCGGAATTTTACAACATCTCCATGGAAGACTTAATCAAGCAATCACGGAAAAAAGAATTTGTAAAACCGAGGCAGATTGCCATGTATTTAATCCGCCGCGAATTAGACAGCTCCTTTCCCTCTATTGGCGACTTTTTCGGGGGCAGAGACCACACTACGGTTATGCACGCAGTGGAAAAAATGGGTTTGTTGGTGAAAGAAAAGGATGGGTTTAAACAGGAAGTGGATTTAATCCTTGATAAGTTGTTTATATAGCTGTGGGTGAACCTGTTAACAAACTTGTTAATAAGTTGTTGTTTAAAGTTTTACCGTCTTGTGGTTATTTTTTGAAGCCGCTTTGTATAAAATCTTAACCGGGGTTATCAACATGGTAAAAGAGAGTTTTTGGTTGTTCCGTTAACATAATCCTGCAATCCACAAATCCACAACGCTTATTACTATTATGTATAAATATTTTTTATTAAATATATGAAAATCATTTGCACCCAGGAAAACTTGCGGGTAGGTTTGCTTTCAGTGGGAAGAATAATCTCTTCCAGTGTCAGCTTACCTATTTTAAACAACGTACTCCTAAAAACAGAAAACGGTCTCCTGAAGGTATCTTCAACCAACCTAGAAATTGCCATCACCACCTATGTCAGGTGCAAGGTTGAGGAGGAAGGGGTGGTGACGGTTGCGTGTAAAACACTTAGTGACCTAGTCAACAGCCTGCCTAATAAAAACATTAGCCTAGAAAGCAAGGAAAACGAACTTTCACTAGAAGCGGAGAATTACCACACTTCCATAAAAACCTTGCCCGCCGACGAATTTCCGCTTATCCCTGAGGTTGAGAATCATAAAACATTTACAATCCCGGCACAAGAAATCAAACAGGCCCTAAGCCAGGTGGTTTTTGCGGTTTCCACCAACCAAACCCAGCCGGAGATTTCCGGAGTGCTTTTCAAATTGGAAAACGGCAATTTAAAAATCGCCGCAACCGACCGGTATCGTTTGGCGGAGAAAAAACTTAAACTAGCCGAAGCTTTAAACCTGCCACATAATCTGATTTTGCCGCAAAAAACCATCGTTGAACTCTCTAGAAATATTGGCACCCAGGAAGGGCAGGTTCAAGTCTCGGTCAACGAAACCCAAATTTCTTTCACTTTTAACAATACTCAGATTGTCAGCCGCCTGATTGACGGTGAGTACCCGCCTTACGAGCAGATAATTCCCAGCGAGTTTATAACAACCGCGTATACAAACCGGCAGGCGCTGATAAACGGACTCAGGGCTGGTGGGGTTTTTAGCCAAAGTAATGCCAGTGTCCGGGTTGAATATCTGGCGGATTCGCAGAATTTGGTTCTCCATACAGAGTCCGGTGAGTTGGGGAAAAGTGTGGTTGAGTTGCCCTCAAGAATAGAAGGGCAAAGCGGGAGCCTGGTCGTCAATTTTCACTATTTGCTTGAGTGCTTGACCAATCTCTCTACGGAAAATGTTGTGGTAAAAATAACAGGTGACAGTTCCCCGAGCCTGCTTACCCCCGAAGGAGACGAAACTTATTTATATTTAGTAATGCCAATAAAAAGCTAATAACCATGAAGGTAAAAAATATTAAGATAAAAAACTTTCGTAACTATCCCGATCTGGACCTGAAAGTTTCAAGTGATACAGTAGTTCTTACTGGACCAAATGCGGTCGGGAAAACTAATCTATTGGAGTCCATATATTTCGCCTCACTGTTTAAATCGTTTCGCGACGACAATGAATTTATATTTCTGAAAGACTCGGCCAGCGCCGAAATACGGCTGGTGGTTGAAAAAGATGCTGAGGACCATGAGTTGGTGATTTTTTTATCCAAACGGGAAAAAATCTACGCAAATTTTTTGATTGACGGGGTTAAAACCAAACGAAAAGAGGCTCAGGGTTTCCTAAGGGTGGTGATTTTTGACCCCAGCGATGTGGACATGTTCAGTAAAAGCCCTGACAGCAGGCGGAAGTATTTAAACATGGTGCTGTCGCAAAAGAGCCCTGACTACCTGGAAGACATCACCCAGTATAAAAAAGTTCTATTTCAAAAAAATCGGCTTTTGGCGGATATCCGGTCAGGAAACGCGGGGGCGATAAACAGCCTAACAGAGTGGAATAACCAGCTTTTGGCTTTGGGCAGCCGGATAGTGTTTGCCCGGCGCCAGTTCGTCAACTTTTTAAACCAGAGCATTTCCGATATTTACACCACGATTTCCGGTTTTCACCGGCCCGTTGAAGTGACCTACGACAGTTTTCATGGGGAGAGCCTTGAAGAAATAAAAGAAGCTTTTGCTGCGAGGCTTGAGGCGGTTAAGCAAAAAGAGTCTTTAGTGGGGTCTTGTCTTACCGGACCGCACCGCGATGATTTTTCTTTAAAAAGCGAAGGTTTGTTTCTTTCACCTTTTTCTTCCCGGGGCGAGCTAAGGAGCCAGGTCCTAGCCCTGAAGATTTTAGAGCTTGACTACCTGAGTCATGGGGAAGACAAGCCAATCCTGCTTCTGGATGACGTGCTTTCTGAGCTTGACGACACGCGCCGGACCTTTCTTCTAAAATATCTCCAGAACCGTTTCCAGACTTTTATCACAACCACCCACCCGCTTGAAATGCCGGCACAGCATGTTACCCTAACCCCCGCCGTGGTGGAAGAGAAAAACCAAGAGTAATTAACTAGACAGCAAAACAAAATGAACAATTCCTTTGAAAGTCTGGGGCGCGTAATTAGCCAAGTGGCTAAAGAAAAAAAAATGGTGGGTGCAGTCAACCGCTATAAGATTATGAAAAATTGGGAGCGGGCAGTTTGTAGTTTTATTACCCAAGCAGGGCAGACCACCCGGGCGTTGGATGTAAAAAACGGCGTTTTGTTTATTGCCTGCCTGAACCGTGAGGTTGCGTACCAGATTAAGCTTCTCGCCGCCAGAATTATTGAGCTTTTAAACCAGCTTGTCGGCAAACAGGTGGTTTATGCTATTAACATAGAGGTCTAGCGTGCCTTATTTTTTATCTTCCGAAAACCTAAAGCTCGCAACCGAGGTTGTGGTGGTTGGTGAAGAGGCGAGGCATTTAATGTTGTCCCGGAGACTTAAGGTGGGTGAAAAGATTAAGCTCCAAGGCCCTGATGGAAAACGTTTTTTATGCAAGGTTGTGGGGGTGGGAAAAAAAGACTTAAGGGCTGAGGCAGAAGAGGTTTTGCCTGTTCCCCAGGAACCGAAGACCAAAATTACCCTCTTTCAAGCCTACATCAACCAGGCCGCATTAGACATGGTTTTGCAAAAGTCGACTGAACTTATGGCAAACAGGGTGGTGGTTTTCAATTCTCACAACGCGGCGAATCGTTTGGAAAAAGGTAGGTTTGGCGAAAAACAAAAACGTTGGGAAAAAATTTTATGGGAGGCCGCGAGACAGTCGGAGCGCTTGCGCCCTCCGCAGCTCGGCTTTGCTGGCACCCTGGATGAGGTTTTAATAGAAGCCGGTTCGTTGGATATGGTGGTTTTAACAGAACCAACCAGTGAAGGAAAATTTAAACGCCTAAGGCTAGAAAACTCGGAGACCTTGGGTTTGGTGGTGGGGCCAGAAGGGGGCTTTACGCAAGAAGAAAACGCTAAAATATTATCGTTGCCAAATAGCCAGGGGGTGAACCTGGGGCCCGTGCTTTTGAGGGCTGAAACCGCCAGTCTAGCTGCTTTAGCAATTAGCTTGGACCAGGTGGGTTGAGGTGCGGGGTTAAAGAACAAAAAAAACCCCGGCAAACGCCGGGGTTTTCTTGCTAAAAAGTGCCGTCTTGGGGCCAGCTCCTGCGGGGCCCGTTGGATCGGCTCCTTTGGAAGTAGCTGGTATTCTTTTTGTTTTTAAAGCGGGGCTTGCCAAAACCTATGCCGGGTTTTGGACCAAAGCCGCGTCTGGGTTTGGGTGAAAAATTGCCGGGTAAGGCCTGTTTGTTTTGTGCATAACCCTGCGTTCTATAAAGGGAGGAAGCGGGTTCAAAAGTTTCTTTAGGCAGGTTAGGTAGCTTAGAAATCGGTAGCTGGGTTTTTATTAGGCGCTCTATGGCCCTGACGTCGTGTTTTTGTTCGGGTGTGGCAAAAGAGATGGCGTGCCCAGTGTGGGCGGCGCGGCCGGTTCTGCCAATGCGGTGTACATAGTCGCCCGGCTGCTCAGGCAGGTCATAGTTAATAACCAGCTCTATTCCTGTTACATCTATGCCCCTGGCTGCAATGTCCGTGGCCACCATCACCCGGTATTTGCCCATTTTGAAACCGGCCAGCGCCTCTAAGCGCTGGTTAAGGCTGCGGTTGGAATGGATTTCCGCAGAAGTGTGGCCGCTTTTTTTCAGGCTGGCCGCGATTTTTTTTGCGCCGAATTTGGTCCGGGTAAACACCAGGATGCTGCCCTTATATTCGGACAAGAGGTTTCTAAGAAGAGGCATCTTATCATCGCGGTGCACAAAGAACAGTTCCTGGGTGACATTTTTGGTTGCAGTGCCTGCAGGCGCGACTTCTACGCGTACCGGTAGCTGCATGTAAGATTTGGCAATGTTCACAATTTCTTCCGGCATGGTAGCGCTGAAAAGCAGGGTCTGGCGCACTTTAGGCACAGTCTCCAGCACGCGCTTAATTTGCGGGGCAAAACCCATATCCAGCATCCGATCGGCCTCGTCCAGAACTAAAATCTTTACCGTATCCAGCTTTAAGGTGCGCTGTTCCAAATGGTCAATTAGTCTGCCGGGCGTGCCGATTATGACATGCGGGCGTCCGCGCAGCTGCTGAATTTGTTTTCTAATATTTTCCCCGCCAATCAAAATGGCGGTTTTAAGTCCCAAAGATTTACCCAGCTGGCTAAGCGAATCATTGACCTGCAGGGCCAGCTCGCGAGTGGGGAGAATAACCAAGCCCAAGCCCTTTTCTAGAGCCAGGCGCTGAATCATGGGCACGCCAAAAGCCAGGGTTTTGCCAGTGCCGGTCTGGGCAATACCCATTAAGTCCTTACCCGAAAGCGCGGGCGGAATGGATTGTTTTTGGATGGGCGTCGGTGTTGCGAACTTCAACCGATCCAAAATTTCGAGCAGTTTGGGCGCAATACCCAAACCATCAAAAGTATCTTCTTTCATAAAAAAATTTCTGACCCGAAATTCTCAAGGTCAGAAAAAGTATTGCTGAAAAATGAGTACCGAGTCGTTATTAATGTAAAATGATTATATCACAACTGTCGGATTTTGTCAATGGAAACTTAGGTTTCCCCAGGACCCCGTCTTCATCCAGTACCCGGGCTTTTTTAAAGTGATATAATATTCACATGGACGGGAAAAAAAGAGAAGATATAAATATCGGAGACGAGGTTGATGTTGTCTTAAAGGCTGACCAAAGAACCGGCAAGCTGACACGCGGCTTTGTTGATGATATTCTAACTAACTCCCAATTCCACCCCCATGGCATCAAGGTGCGCCTTAAGGATGGGCAGATAGGCAGGGTGCAAGAAATTTTTAGCCGCGAATGAAGACGAAAGACCAGGCCATCAACTATACCTTAAGGCGCAGCCGGCGCGCACGCCATTTAAGGCTTGCGGTCTATTGTACGGGCATGGTGGTGGTTACGGCGCCTTGGGGTTTTGACCTGCGCCGCTTGGAAGATTTTGTCAGGCAAAAAACCTCCTGGATTATAGAAAAGCTGGATTTTTTTAAAAAACACCCCCAAAATTCGGCAACTCAGCTCCCCAGAAAAGAATACTTGGCTTTTAAGGTCCAGGCTTTGGCATTGGCAAAATATAAAGTGGATTACTGGAACCAGTTTTATGGTTTTGGTTATAATCGAATTAACATCAAAAACCAAAGCACCCGATGGGGTAGCTGCAGCAAAAAACTTAATCTAAATTTTAATTATAAGATTGTAAAATTGGACGAGCGGCTGGTGGACTATCTTGTGGTGCACGAACTTTGCCATTTAAAAGAATTTAATCACTCAGAAAAATTTTGGGCATTGGTGGCCAAAACCATTCCCGAATACAAAATTTGCCGCAAGGAGCTAAAAAACCATGAGCGAATTTAAAGAGCAAGTCTTAAGCCTGGTCAGTAAAATTCCTAAAGGAGAAGTTGCCAGCTATGGACAGATTGCCGCAGCCTTAGGCCGCCCTAGGGCGGCCCGCCAGGTGGGGTGGGTCTTACGCGGCAGTGATTTTCCTGGTCGGCTATTTCCCTGGTGGCGCGTGGTCAATAACAAGGGAGAAATCTCCATTAAGGGCAATCCCACTGCAACCAAACTGCAACAAAAGGCTCTTCTAGAAAAGGAAGGGGTAAAAGTCAGCTCTGAATTTACACTGGAAATGGAAAAGTACCGGACCAAAAAACTATAACAAAACCCCCGATTTTGGGGGTTTTAACTTTTAAGCATGGCTGAGAATTTTTGTCTAAACTTGGCAATTTTGGGATTAATTACCACCTGGCAATAAGGCGCGTTGGGGTTGTTCTCAAAATAGTTTTGGTGGTAGTTCTCTGCAGGAAAAAAGTTTTTAAAAGGCTCAATTTGGGTAATGATTGGGGAAGGGTAGACGCCTTCTTTTTCAATTTCAGTTTTAATTTTTTCCGCCACTGACTTTTGTTCGCCTGTGAGATAAAAAATAATACTGCGGTATTGTTCGCCCACGTCGTTGCCCTGGCGGTTTAAGGTGGCGGGGTCGTGGGTGAGGAAAAAAACCTCGGCGAGTTTTTCGTAAGAGATTTCCGATGGGTTAAATTCAATTTTTGCACACTCAGCATGGCCGGTTTTACCCGAGCTGACAGCTTCGTAACTGGGGTTTTCCACATTGCCGCCGCCGTAGCCGGAAACGACCGAAACCACACCCTTTAAATTTTTAAATATTGCCTCTGTGCACCAGAAGCAGCCGGAGCCGAAATACGCGGTTTCCAAAGTTTGGATCATAGTGGAATTATTATAGCAAATGAAAAAGCCCCTTTAAACCATATTTCGCAAACCTCCGGTTGCGAATGGTTTCAGGCGGGGCTGGCCTGGTTGACTGATGGATGGTCGGTCTTCGGCTACTTGAGAAGAAAGTAACCGGCGACAATGATAACTGCGAGCAGTAGGCCGACGATGAGTTTGACCGGGGACTTACCGGCTGGCTTGGGGCCGTTGTCGTCGCCGAACAGGCTCTGTGGCATTGTGTTTCCTCCTTACCCTGGTATTCGATTCAGCCGAAGAACTTGTGGTAAAGCTTTAGGCTTCCCCAAATAATGAAGGCCCAAGCCCCCACAAAAAACAATCCTAGCATCAGCCACTCCAAGGGAGTGGCGCGTTCGTTTTTCTTGCTAAGCCGTATTAGCTTGCCCGACACTTTCCGCCCTCCTTTCTGTTGGTCGGACTTTAAAAAATACCACAAACAAGTTTTTTTGTCCAGTTATAAATAAAAACCTCCGCCGTTAGCGGAGGAAAAAGAAGTGAAATTATAAATATTTTTTTAAATCCGGGTCAGCTTTGATTTTTTCTATGAGTTCTTTGACTGCCTCGCTTTGGTTTTTGGGCGCAATCAGCAGCGCATCCTTGGTGTTAACCACAATAATGTCTTTAAGGCCCGTGACCGCCACGAGTTTTTTTTCAAAGTTATAAATTAAACTGCCTTCAGCTTTGTGGTGTAGGGCTAGGCCTTTAATCAAATTATCCTTTTTTTCTGAAAGTACGTCTTTAATAATTTGCCAGCTGCCAATATCCGCCCAATCGAACACGGCTTCCACCGCCGCAACATCAGAAAGTTTTTCAATCAAGCCTTTCTCAATATCCACTTTAGGCATGCGGGGGTAAAAGGTGTTTATGGCCCACTGCTGTTTTATGCTGCCAATATACGGCTTGATTTTCATAAGCAAAGAGTAGATTTCCGGCAAGTGCTGGGCGTAGAGCTCCAAGAGCCGCTCGGTGCGGCAGATAAAGTAACCCGTATTCCACAAGTATTGCTTGCTTTTTAGAAAGCGTTCCGCGGTTTTTAAGTCCGGTTTCTCTTTAAAGGAAGAAACCCGATAAGCTTTGGGTCCCAATTTTTTTCCAAGCTTGATGTAGCCTAAACCCGTGTGCGGGTGGGTGGGTTTTACTCCGACAGTGACAAAAGAACCAGGGTGTTTGTTTACAACCTGTTCGGCCGTTTTTAGTGTCTTGAAGTAAGCGTTTTGATTTTTTATGTAATGGTCGCTCCAGGAAGTCACAAAAATACTTTGCCGGTCTTTGGCATGCATAAGCAGGGCCGCCAAACCCAAAGCCGGACCGCGGTCTTTGAGCTCCGGTTCAATGGAGTAGTTGTCTTTCGGGATTTCCGGGAGCTGTTTCCTAATGTGTTTTTTATAGTCGGAAGTGGTGGCTATAAAAATTTCCTGCGGAGAAAAGCCGTTGAGCAGCCGGTGGTAGGTGGCTTCCAGCAGGGTTTTGTCCTCAATCAGTTTTAGGAGCTGTTTGGGTTTGGATTTTCTGGAGACGGGCCAGAGCCTGGTGCCTTGGCCGCCGGCCATGAGCAGTGCAAACATGTGTGCGAGTTAAGTTAAAAAATAATAATTCAAAAAAGTCCCTGCCTTAAAGGTTAAACAAGGCTTTTAGGCTTTGTGGAGGCCCCCGTGAGGATTTTTTTCGTAGAGGTCTAAAATCAGCTTTTCAATAGCTGCGGGATTGGGCACGTTGTCAAACTCAAAGCGTTCCACGCTGGCCGCGGTCTGGACGTACACCATGCCGTAATTGAACAGGGTTCCAAAAAGGCCTTTGGTCTCGCTGGTAACATCCTCAATGTTTTCAATATGCAGCTCTGATACGGTGTGGGAGAATAGGCCCGCCTGGTCAACATCCACAATTCGCCTGTCGGTGATAATCTGCATGTTTAAGTAGTAAGAAAGCCAGATGACAAAAATACTTAATGTCAAAAACAAAGTGTAGACTTGGGTAAACAACCGGGTGACGGCGCCCATGGTTCCTTCTAACAGGGCCGGTACGTACTCGGGCGTGTATTTGTTAAAAGCCAGCAGCGCAGCCACAAACATCAGCCAGACTACAATTTTTAAAAAGAGATGGAACCAGTGTTCCCGGATTACCAAAAAGACTTTTTCTTCTTCCTGTTGGCTGGGAAATAGGCGTCGCATGGGGGTTATTTTAAAATTTGCTGCAGGTTATTGTAAGAGGCGGACAAAATGGTCAAAAAGAAAAAGCCGTATAACAGGCTGATGCCAATGGCCAGTATGCGCGATTGGGCGTAGCGGACCAAAACGTAAACTGCAAAGAGGGAGAAGAAACACAGGCCCGCCGTAATCACGAAGTAGATGCCTGCAATGAGAAGGTTTATCGGGCTGGAAAGATCCATACGTTTGTTGGTTAAATTAAAGCAGGGAAGCCTGGCCAGCGGAAGGTGGCGGGGTAAGCCCCAGGTGCTGGTAGGCACCTTGCGTGGCTTGCCTGCCTTTGGGGGTTTTGGCCAAGAGGCCAAGGCGGATTAAAAAAGGTTCATGGATGTCGGTAATCGTGTCTTCCTCTTCGCCCGTGGCTGCGGCTAGAGTGTTTAATCCGACAGCTTTTCCAGAAAATTTATTTATCAGCACGTCCAGGATGCGGCGGTCATTCTTATCCAGTCCCAGAGAATCAACCTCAAGCAAATCCAAAGCCTTTTGGGCCGCGGTCAGGTTAATTGTATCATGGCCAAAAACCTGGGCAAAATCGCGGGTGCGTTTCAAGAGTCGGTTGGCAATACGGGGGGTAAAACGGCTTCTTTTTGCCAGCTCTCCGGCAGCCGCCGCGTCAATTTTAGCCTTCAGAATTTCGGCGCTTCTGGTGATAATTTTTTCCAATTCCGGCTGTTCGTAGTACTCCAGGCGATAGGTGGCGCCAAAGCGGTCCCTTAAAGGTGAAGAAAGGAGGCCGATACGCGTGGTTGCGCCGATTAAGGTAAAACGGGGCAGCTCCATACGGATACTCCGGGCACCCGGGCCTTTGCCCAAGATAATATCCAAAACATAATCTTCCATGGCCGGATACAGCACTTCTTCCACGGCTTTGTTGAGCCGGTGGATTTCATCTATAAACAAGACATCCCCGGCCTCCAAATTGGTGAGCAGCGAAGCCAGGTCGCCAGCGCGTTCAATGGCCGGACCCGAAGTGACTTTGATGTTCGCGCCCATTTCCCTGGCAATAATGTGCGCCAGAGTAGTTTTGCCCAAACCCGGCGGGCCGTAAAGTAAAATATGTTCTAAGGTTTCACCGCGCTGTTTGGCAGCGGACATGACCACAGAGAGGTTGTTTTTCACGGCAGCCTGCCCGACGTAATCGGCAAGTTTGGCCGGCCTAAGGTTTTGGTCAAGCGAAATGTCCTCGGGCGCGTTTTGTGCCGCGTCTAAAGGAGAAAATTCATCTTTTAAGTCTTCGGGTTTTTGAGCTTGAATCATAAATTAGTTTTGGGGCGGAGTTTGTGAAGGGCTGCCAACGGCTTGGGGCGAGGCGGCGGGGGTTGAAGAGGAAGTAACAAAAGCTTCTACCTTGTGGAAGAGGGCGGGGGATTGGTACACCGATTTGAAAACATCCTTTTTCGTTATGCCGTTTTTTACCACTTCCCTTTCCCAAGTGGCTTTCATTGAGCCGTCTTCCTTGCGGTCGTACTGCACGGGCTTTAAGAGCGTAACTGCCCGGCTGTCTTTGGTGCCGTAAAAATCAAAACTTAAATGGTCCTTGTCTTTTAGGTACGGCCAGATGAGCAGGCTGCCCGGCGTATCGTTGACAAACCTCAGGTCAACTGCGCCGGGGTAAATAGTGGCGTCCGTGCCCTGGGGAGCATAGTACTGCACGGCGTAAGCGTGGTTTTTCCTTTCCTTAATCGGCAACCCCGCGGCCATAGCGGCTCTGAAAGTGGTAGAAGAAACCTGGCAGAGGCCGCCGCCCAGTTCCGGCTTGGTGCCGTCTTTTTTAATAACCAGCTCAGGGACGAAACCCTGGTCGGCTTCCACAGGGCCCAGGAACTTATTGAAACTGAATTCTTCACCCGGCAGCAAAATCACGCCTGCCATTTTTTCCACCCCGATTTGGATATTGTGCCTGCGGTTTTTTGGGCTGCCTTTAAAAGAGGATTCGCCCCTGGCCACCAATTCTTTTATGCCCAGGTCGTTTAAGTCGGAGAGCTTGGTTTTCGGCTCCGAAACGCTGACAGTCAGGCTGGAGGTGTTTTGCCCGTTCTGCAGAGCAAAGAGCGCGCTTTTTGTGCTTTCAAAAACATCGGTGTTAAGGCCGTTCTGGGGCGGGGTAAACTTAATGGCCCGCTGGTTTAGTATGGTGAGCTCGGGTTCCCTGGCCGGCAGGTTAATTTCTTTGGCCAGGCCGTTTATGTATTTGTAAACCAGGGCCGGACTGTAGTTGTAAGTGCTGCTGCCTTTTTTTTCTTTCATTACCGGCTGGTTAAAGTACTCTGCGGCCAAAAGCGCTTCGCTGTCTTTTTCCTCAATCAAGTTGGTGGTTAAAAACACGCTTCCCGGCTTATGCCAGGAATTTACCGTTTCAGAAGCCGCTACAAGTTTTTTATCCTGGTAAATGAAACTGAAATCAGCTTTGGCCGATTGCGGCCGCAGCAAAAGAGCGCAGCCGAACATGGCCGGGAGCAGAAAAACCAGGTATTTAGTTTTGGAAGTAAATAACAATCGCATTTTTGGGAAGGTGTTTTTTTATCTTGTCAGCCCACTCTATGACCGTGACCGAATTTTTTTGTCCCCAGAATTCAGTAATGCCCAGAGCCTTCACCTCGGCAAAGTCCCGAGTCCGGTAGAGGTCCAGGTGGTAGAGGGTTATTGGCCGGCCGTTTTTCAGCTTGGCCTTGAACAAATTCATTAAGACAAAAGTGGGGCTGAGCACGCTGGCCTTAACCTTAAGCTTTCTGGCAAGCTTCTGGGTAAAAGTGGTCTTGCCGGCCCCTAAATTCCCGACCAGAGCCAAAATTTCTCCGCCTTTTAAGTTTCCGGCCAGCTCTTCGGCCAGCCTGTCCAGGGTTTTGAGGGAAGCTTTAAGCACGCTTTTCATAAAGGTATTTTACCTGGATTGACTACTTAAGTAAAATTCCATATAAT
>JAMDEL010000016.1 GCA_023487095.1 Patescibacteria group bacterium | reverse complement strand
TAATTTTCCAGATTCCGAAAGTATGGTAAAAAAGATTGCCAAAGGAGCAATCAAGGTTGTTCTTTACATAGCGTTCGTGGTTGCCGCGGTATACTACACTCCGAAGATTCTGGCCAAGGCCTTACACACCCAGTATCCGCTCGCGACCATTACTTCCGGCTCCATGTGGCCCGTGCTCAAGGTAAACGATCTGATACTGGTCAAAGGCATTACGGGCAAGGAAGCGCAAATCGGACAGATAATTATTTACCAGAACCCCAAAGGCTTTACCATCCACCGGTTGGTTCGCAGGCAAAACGGCATGCTCATAACCAAAGGCGATGCCAACAACGTGGAAGACACGCCAGTCAAAGATGTGGATGTTATAGGCCGGACAGTGAATATTGGCAAAAGCACATTCCGGATTCCGTTCCTGGGGATGATTGCCAGGGGATTGGGGCCCAAGCTCCACCCAGTCAAATAATTTGCAAAGCAAATTAAAAACTAAAGTTTTTATTTGACGGGGCCAAACAATTAGAGAATAAATAGCATAAGACAATGCAAGCAAGGATGTTAAAAATTTTACGCAAAAAGTCCAGAAAGCTGAAGAGGCTTGCGGTTTTGGCTATGCGCGAAATTTTGGCCTTGCTCCATATTTCCGGTTTGCGTAAATACCGCTATGCCCATCTGGTCTTCAGCAAAACCCTGGTTATGAAATTCTTGCGCAGCGTGAAAGGCTACGCGAAAGAGGTTTCGCTCTTTACAGTTAAGGCCACGGCCATGGCTTTGGTTGCGGTTCTGGTTTTTGTGCCCCTGCTCCAGGCTTTTGAGGCCCATGTTATAAACGTGACTGCCGTGCCCATTCAGATTGACCCGCCGGTGCAGAATTTGCCTGGCCCGGGAACTTCGTGGAATGACCCCGTGGGCGCATACGGCCTGACCTCGCCTATAAATGTGACTGTAACCGAAGACGACCTGGATGCGACCCATGTGTTCTATACTTTTGCAAACGGCACAACCACGCCCGAAGGCGTGCCGGATCCAGTCTGCGGCGGCCTGTTGGGCGGACCTGTTAGCGGCACTTATACGGTGTATGTGCCGTCCAACACAGTCATTAAATCCATTGCTTGTGACGGCACGACTTCCTCTGCGCACCATAGCGTCATAAACACCAAAATTTACACCATGGCCTGCCAGCCCAAGAGCGTGAACTTTGACCCGGCTGGCCCGGCTGTCCAGTCTGGTGGAAACAACACTGCTGCGGACGATGTACTGATTGACGCTAATACTACGGTAAATGGCACAGTGCGTTCCAATCACGATATTAAAGCCGGTGCCGCGAGTTCGCGCGACATCAACGGCGATGCCATTGCCGTGGGCAGCGTTGACCCGGAGTTTAATGTCTCCGGCAATACGGCCACTGGCTCTGCGCCGAGTAATCTTTTAGACCTGCAGCTTAATTACTGGAAAGACCAGGCCATAGCGGGCGGTACGGTTATGGGCAATATTGATATCCCAAACTCCGCTACCACAGGCAGCCTTTCTCTGGGCCCCTCGGAAATTAATGGGGATTTGATTATTGGCACTAACAACGACATTACTATAACCGGCACGCTGTATGTGCACGGCAACATTACCATTCATTCCAATGTGAACATCGGCCAGTCCAGCGAGTTCCAGGACAAGCTGACCATGATAATCGCGGACGGGATTATTGGCGTGGATTCCAATGTGGCCTTCCAAAAGTTCGGCGGGCCTTCCGCCACGGGAGCATTTATACTGGTTTCAACCCACGCGGCGGTTTCCGGCAATCCGGCTGCGGTAGAATTGAATTCTAACGCCGGGCCTCATGACGTGGGCGACGTAATTTTGTTTGCTACGAGCGGCGACGTCCGGGTGGGTTCCAAAAATACAGTACTGGGAGTATTCGGCACTCATGGCACTGACGCTAGCTATCCGGCGGTCATGTTGGACAGCAATGTCACTGTCAACTACCGCGCGGTCTCCGGACTCATTGGCTGCGGCAAGCCTTTCTATGCTTCCAGTAATGTAGTGATAAATGAATTTGTGCCCGACCCCACAGGCAGCGATGCGGCACCCATGACGGGCGGTGAGTGGGTTGAGCTTTACAATGGAACAGGTACTGACAAAGATGTTAATGGCTGGGCTTTATATGACATTGGAAATGATTTGTTAGTTATTACCGCGACTAATACCGACTTGTCCACAACCACTATTCCTTCGGGCGGGCATTTGGTTGTCTACCGCAATGGCGACTCCGATTTTAATATAAATGAAAAGACAGACAAGCTTAGTTTATACGATAAGAAAAAATCTTTGGGCGGCGTTTTAATTGATTCTTACGAATACGACTTGCAACAGGCTGTGCCAATAAACAAATCTTTCTCCCGCATGCCGGACGGCAGCGCCAATTGGATAGACCCGGAGGCCACGCCTGGTGAGCCCAACGAGACTTTTATAGTAGACAAGGTGCCGGATGGCGCAGGACAGATCCTCTTTACTTATCCGGATGAAACCGATGTCTTGCTGGTTGATTTAGCGGCGAGTGCTGCGACCAGCACAGCCACGAGCACGGAAGCAACTTCTACTCCGGCAACCACCGATGAGCAGGCAAGTTCAACCGATAGTTCGCTTCCAACCGAAACCCGCACAGAGTCGCTTGCCGGCGGCGGATATGCGTCAGACCAGGCGCCGACTGCAACTGAAACCCCGACAACTACAACAAAAGAGCCTGCAGAGCAGCCAGCAGAAACCCCGACAACAACGGACACCACCTCGGAACCTGCGCCTGAACAAGCTCCTGCCCAAGAACCGGTTACGGCCATTGAACCGCCTCCGGTTGTTGAAGAACCAAGTCCCGTGGTCGCGCCCGTGCAAGAAACCCCGGCCGCGCCCGCATCAACCGAACCCGCAGAGACCAGTAATGCTCCTGCTGCCCCCGAAGCGCCCGCCGGGCAATAATTTAAATATATGAAATTTTTCACCCAACAATCCAAAACCATGAAGCGCCTGATAGTAGGCTTTGCTACTTTGGTTTTGATATTGGGCGGCAGCCTTTTGCAGCAGCAGGTGCTGAAAGTCAAAGCCGACGTGCAGGTGCTTTTGGTTTCAGATACGGCTTTGCCGTTTGGCACCGTATTTCCAGGCGAGGAACTTTCCAAAACCTATACGGTCCAACTGGATACTTCTGCCAGCAGCTCCACTTACGCTACAATTCTTGTTTCGCCGAGCACTGACCCCGAAGATCCGCTGTTCGGCCTGAAAGACTTATGCCCTTCGCTGCAGCTCAAAAATATTGACACACCGGCCGAAGAGGATACCTTGCCCGAGTCTACTCTTGCTAATCCGGGTGACACCATGGACAGTTGGCAAGTCAAGCTGACCGTCCCGGCTATACAAGGCCACGTGGCGCAGGACCACAATGGCGGCATTGTGGTTACCGGCGGGGACTTTGGCTGTAAAATTTCCATTACCACGGATGACAACCGCCAGGTGAGCGGCACCAAGTACAATGACCTGGACTCCAACGGCCAGCGCGGCGATGGCGAAGGGGGTCTCTCTGATTGGACCATTTACGCGGGCAAGTTTATACAGGAATTGAATGTGGATGCCCAAGGCGCGATTTCAACGACCACGCCTTTGGAAAACGGCAAGAAATACTTTATGCGCGTGAGCGGCACCTATGACGCGAATGACAGCATAACGGCGGACGCCAAATACTCGGTGCGCACCCCGAACACCGCCTGGACCGATTCCGTGCAGAATTACGAAAGCTACGGGCCGTATTTGCTGGACTTGCAAATAAACGGCGTTTCTCCGGATTGGGGTTCCGCTGACCTAAATAACCCAAGCCATGTTTACTGGCATACGCTTACGGGCACGGGCTCGCCTTTAAGCTTACAGATTTATGATATTGCTCCTTCCAACAACACGGGCGCTTTGAACGTTAAACTTTACGAGGTTGTGGCCGAAACCCTGACCGATGCTTCCGGCAACTATACTTTGAACCTTTCCAATTACGGCGGCGAGGTGGTGGTTGCCGAACAAACCCAAGATGGCTGGATACAGACCATGCCCATGCCTGACGGATTTTATACCTTGGCGACTTCGACTTCCGCTTCAGGCCGCGACTTTGGCAACCATTCATTGGACCAAGGCGGGTGTGAAGGACCTGAATGCGGCGGCGGAGGCGACAAAAAAGCTGATTTGTCCGTGGTTAAAACCGTGGACAAGGCCAGCATTAACACCAGCGACCCGATTGTCTATTCCTTTACTGTCCATAATTTAGGGCCGGACATTGCCCACAGTGTGGTTATGACCGACGTTGTGCCTGCGATTATTACCGTGGTATCTTCAACTTCCACCCTGGGCGCTTACAGTACTTCCACGGGCGAGTGGCTGATTGGCACTTTGGACGTGGGTTCCAGCACGACTTTGACTATCAATGGCACTGTGGGCAGCGTGAGCGCGGGCCAGGTGGTGGTCAACAACGCTTCGGTCAAAGGCTTGGAAGCTGACCCGAATTTGAGCAACAACACTTCTTCCGCAACTTCGGCAGCGCCGGGCGGCGGGGGATGCACTTCCAATTGCGGGGGCGGAGGTGGCGGTGGAGGCGGGGGCGGAGGTTCTGGCGCGACAATTTCCGGCCAAAAATTCAACGACCTTATTCCGGACGGGCAAAAAGGCGCAGGCGAACCGGGTTTGCCGGGCTGGATCATCTATCTGGACTTAAACGGCAACAAACAACAGGATACGGGCGAGCCTTATGCCTTTACTGACGCGCAAGGCAACTATACTTTTAGCAACGTGAGTGCAGGCACTACACATGTCAGGGAAGTCCAGCTGTCAGACTGGACCCAGACTTTGCCCGGCCTGGCGCAGGATTTTGAACACGTGGTGAACGTGGTTTCCGGCAATAACTATACCGGCATGGATTTCGGCAACACCAGGGCTCAGGTGCAGGGAAGCAGCACTACCGCAGGTCCGGAAGGCCAGGTTCAAGGCGCGAGCACGGGCTTACCCAAGACGGGTTTGCCGCCGGAAATAATAATATGTACGGTG
>JAMDEL010000105.1 GCA_023487095.1 Patescibacteria group bacterium | reverse complement strand
TCCGGTAACTGGCGGGCGGGTCTTTTGAACAGGCGAGCTCTTTCCAGTTGTCTCTTAAAGCGCAGTCCCCTGTATTTAATTCGTTTGTTCCTGTTTTCCAGCATCGGCTGTTTTAGATAAAATGGCATCTTTACCGACGTATGGCCTTAAGACTTCCGGCACAACCACGCTGCCGTCTTTTTGTTGGTAGTTTTCCAGGATGGCAATCAAAATTCTAGGGCTGGCAATAACTGTGTTGTTCAGTGTATAGGCAAATTTAGTTTTGCCGTCAGCGGCTTTATATTTGATGTTCAGCCTTCTGGCCTGCCAATCAGTCAGGTTAGAATCAGAATGAGTTTCGCCAAAGCTTTTTCTTGAAGGCATCCAGGTTTCAATGTCATACATTTTGTATTTTCCCGCACCCATGTCGCCTGTGCAAATGTTTAAGACGCGATGGGGCAGTTTTAAATCTGTCAGCAGTTCCTGGGCAATTTCCCTTAAAGCTTCAAGCCATTTGTCGCCCTCAATCACGTCCGCTTTGCAGACAATCACCTGTTCAACCTTCATAAATTCATGGACTCTGTATATACCCTTCGTATCTTTGCCGTAGCTGCCGATTTCGCCCCTAAAGCACTGCGAAATACCGCACATTTTAACAGGTAGCTCCGACTCCTCAAAAGTCCGGTCAGAAACATAAGCTAAAAGATTGGGTTCCGAGGTTCCGGAGAGGTAGGTAGGTTCGGCCACGCCTTTCCCGGCAGCCTCGTCTTCGGTGATCACTTGGTACTGGTCAGCTTTGCCGAATGGAAAATGCCCGCTGCCGTAAAAAGCAAAAGACCTGCCTAAGACTGGCGGTACCATGAGGTTAAAGCCTTTCGCCTGCATTTTTTTAAGCGCATGCCAAAGAATGCCGTAATGCATGAGCACGGCTTCATTTTTAAGATAGTAGCCCCTAAAACCCGCTGTCTTTACCCCAGCTTCAGTGTCCAACAAGTCCAGGTTTTTTGCCAAGGCCAAGTGGTCTTTAATTTCAAAATCAAATTTGGTCGGCACCTGCTTAACTTTTTCTTCTTCCTTGGGGTCCACGTGGCCCAAGGCTGGCGACCAGTAGCTCCAAGGTACGTTGCCGCTGTCGTCTTTGCCGATAGGCGTTTCAGGGCTGGGAATGTTAGGCACCAGGTACATTAAGCCTTCGTATTCGCTGAGGACCGTTTTGAGTTTTTCCTTAAGTTCGCCTGCCCGGGCGTCAACCTCCTTCATTTCCAGGAGCTTGACCTTTTTGTCCTCGGCTGAAAGCTTGGGGATTTCTTTTGAAACCTGGTTTTTAGTGGCCTGCAGGCTTTCGCTTTCCGTGGTCAAAGACCGCCTCTCGGCATCCAGGTCCAAAAGCCTGTCCAGATCCAGATTGATGTTTTTATTCTTAATCGCGGTTTTTACCTTGTCCGCATTTTCCCTTATAAATTTTATGTCCAGCATATTTTGGTTGGTTAAGTGTGCAATTTTAGCAGGTCAATTATTTCTTTGGTCTTGGGCAGAAGCCTGTATTCGGCAATGTCCTTTAGATTTATCCAGCGTAGCTCGCTAATCTTATAATCATGCTGTTTATCGTTGAGTTTGCCGCCGAGTGCCAGGCATTCATAGGAGATTAAAACCGTATGGTAGCCTTTGCCTTTCTGGTCTTTCCAAAAATTGTTGTAGATGCCTGGCAAAAGCCTTAAGACTTTCACTTTTAAGCCGGTTTCTTCCAGGCATTCTCTGATGGCAGTTTTTTTGGAGTCTTCTCTAAATTCTATGTGTCCCCCAGGCAGCTCCCAGAGGCCGTCGGCCCGCTCAAATTTGCGGTCTCGCCTCTTGGCAATCAGCAGTCGGCCCTGTTTGTCCCTGACCACAGCCACAACTATGGGAATGGGGCTGTTTTTAGGCATGGCGCATTTCAAAATATTCCAGCCTGGGGCTGGAGAAGCGGTTGATTATTTCTTCCGGGAAAGGCTTGTCTGTCATTTTATTAAAAAAGGTTTAAGTTTCTCAAAGGCGATGCGCCTGTGGTTGTATTTTAAATTTTCTTCAAGATTCAGCTCCTCGTAGTATTTGCCGTTTTCTTCAAGTACGAAGATTGAATCCCAGGGATAGTCCGGCGTAAAAGATTTGTCGTAGACTTTGTCGGTAAAGCGGCCCTTAACAACCCCTTCGGCCAAATGTGTCTCGCCATTTATACGCAACGCCAGCACTGCCCGCATCTGCCCCTGCCTCTGGTTTTCCGGCATCTGTTTTACCTTTTGTAAAATAAAGTCAAAGTAGGAATGTCCGCTTACTTCATTCCCAGCCCAACGTTTGGTTTTTACGCCCGGCTCCATGCCGTAGTACGGAATTTCTATACCGCTGTCGTCCGCTAAGGTTGGCAGGTGGCTGAGTTTGGCATAGAACTCGGCCTTTGCCGCAGCGTTTTCTTCAAAAGTGCCAAACTTTTCTTCAAACTCCTCGTCGGCCCCGATATCTTTTAGGTTGACTGCTTTTATACCCCAGTCTTTGCAGAAGGCCTGGTAATCTTCAAGCTTGCCCTGGTTGAAAGTTGCAATCAGCAGCTGCATGGGGTTTATTTACTGTCTTTCATGGGCGGGAAAATCACGCATTCCCTTATGGACTTGTCCATGAGTACGGAGAACAGCCTTTCCGAAATTCCGAAACCCGCGCAGGGCGGCATGCCGTACTCCATGGCCTCAACGTAATCCATATCAAGCATTTGCGCTTCGTTGTCTCCGGCTTCCCTCAGCTTCATCTGCTCCTCAAACCGCTGTCTTTGGTCAATCGGATCATTGAGCTCGCCAAAACCTTTTCCTAACTCTGAGCCGCAGGCCAAAATCTGCATTCTTTGGACTACTTTCGGGTTTTTCGGGTCGCGTTTTGCCAAAGGCTCAAGTTCCACAGGCTGGTTAATGAGAAAAGCGGGCTGCGTGGAAATTTCCGGCAAAATCCGGATTTTCTTTTTGAAAATCAGGTCTATCAGACGGCCTTTGCTGTGGGCTTGTTCATATTTAATATGGTTTTTATCCGCGTAAGCTTTAAGCTCTTTTAAGTCGGCGGTTTCTAAATCTATGCCTGTATGCTTTTTAAACAGTTCAAAATAATCCAAGCGCGGCCATTGTCCCCCCCAGTTGATTTTTTGACCTTGGTATGTGGCCTCAAGCTTACCCAGGGTTTTTTGGATGACGAACTGGTACATTTCTTGGACCAGCGCCATAAGCTTTTCAAAGTCCCCATAGGCCCAGTAAAATTCCATTTGCGTGTAATCCTGCAAGTGCTCGGTATCAATGCCCTCGTTTCTAAAAATGCGTCCAATTTCAAAAACTTTTTCATAGCCCGCGACCAGCATTTTTTTAAGCGGCAGTTCCAGGCTAATTCTCAGGTAAAAGTCGCGGTCTAGCGCTTTGTGGTGGGTAATGAAAGGTTCGGCTTCGGCACCGCCAGGCACAGCCTCTAGAATCGGCATTTCCAATTCCAAAAAGCCCTTGCCAACCAAAAAGCTCCTGAAGCTTGACCAGAACAGGTTTTTCTTTATAAATAGGTCTTTAGTCTCAGGGTTAAGCAGGATGTCCAGATACCTCTGGCGGAGGCGGATTTCTTCATCCTGGAGGCCGTAATGTTCGCCGGGCAAAGGCAAAAGGCTTTTGGCCAGCAGCTTGTAGTTTTTTGCTTTAAGGGTTTTTTCCTGGGTTTTGGTCAAAAACAGCTCTCCGGTGACTTGGATAAAGTCGCCAATGTCAGTATTGGCCAGTAGAAATTTGAAAGTGTCAGCACCCAAATCGTCGGCCTTGAAAAGCACCTGGATTCTGGCCGTGCCGTCTTCAATGTGGGCAAAAATGAGCTTGCCCATGTCCCGAAAACTCCTAATGCGGCCGACCAGGGTAATATCCTGGCCCGCCAGGCTATCAAAACCTGCAGTGGCCTCCAGGTTAGTGTGGGTGCGTTCCGAAACGGAAGGATATGGGTCTAGGCCCGCCTTTTTAATTTCAAGCAGCTTTTGCTTTCTCGCCTCAATAATGTCGCTTAACCTTTCGCTCATACGAATTCGTATTAATAGCCGAAAAACTGCATTTATTATATCAAAAACCGCCCGTTTTCACAAAGGCGGTTTTTTTGGAAAAAATTATTCAATACTGATGATTTCGTAGTCCATCTCTCCTGCCGGAGCGGCTATTTTAAATTTTTCCCCGGTCTTTTTGCCGAGGAGGGACTTGCCCACCAAGGACTCATTTGAGATTTTGCCTTCCTGGGGGTTGGCTTCATTGGAACCAACGATGGTGTATTTTTTTTCTTGGCCGTTGATTTTGACGCTGACGGTTGAGCCGACGGAAACATTGTTATGATGGCTGTTGGTGCTGATAATTTCGGCATTCTTGATAATGTCTTCAATTTCCTGGATCCGACCCTCAATAAAGCTTTGCTCTTCCCTGGCTTGGGCGTAATCTGCGTTTTCGCTTAAATCGCCGTGGGCTGCGGCTTCACGAATTCTTTCTATAACTTCTTTCCGCTTGTCGTTGACCAGGGTTTTCAGCTCCTGGTTCAGTTTTTCCAGGCCTTCCGGCGTGAGTAAGTATTTTTTGGACATTATTATGCGTTATTTTCTTAAGGCTAGGCTATATCTTAATATTTTTAAAGACTTGTGTCAAAGCATGGGACAAAAAACCCGGATATTAAATATCCAGGTTTTTAACGTTTTTGGCATGCGAGGTAATGAAGCGCTTTCTGGGAGCAACCTCGTCGCCCATCAAAGTTTCAAAGATTTCGCTGACTTTTTCCGCATCCTCAATGTTGACTTGGAGCATGACCCGGTTTTCGGGGTCCATAGTGGTTTCCCAAAGCTGGCCCGGATTCATTTCTCCCAAGCCTTTGTAGCGCTGGATAGAGTACTTGACCCCGTCAATGGCGCCTCCGGTGGTTTCTTCCACCGTGGATTCTTCCGCAGGCTCCTCTTCCCCTGCCTCGCCCTTGTTTTTAGCGGCTTTGGCTTTCTTGTTGGCTTTGACCTGCGCCACAAGCTCTTTTAGGACCTTATCCCTTTGCTCTTCCGAAAAGGCGTACTCAGCGGTCTTGCCAACCTTAACCTGGAACAAAGGCGGCTGGGCGATATACAGGTTGCCGTTTTTTATAATGTCCGAAAAATACTTACT
>JAMDEL010000036.1 GCA_023487095.1 Patescibacteria group bacterium | reverse complement strand
ACGTCGTATGGATAATTACGTTACCCGTTTCGGCCAGCTGACTCGGCCCGAGTTCCTTAAGGGCGTGGGCGTCCTGCTGCTTTTATCTATGGGTACGGCCTTCGTCTCCCGCGTCGCCAAAAATTTTCAGGATTTTTATGTTAACACTGTGACCCAGCGCCTGGGCGCCAATATGTACACCGACGGCTTGGCTAGAAGCCTCCAGCTGCCTTATCAGGTTTTTGAAGACCAGCGCAGCGGCGAGACTTTGGAAAAACTCCAGCGGGTGCGCTTGGACACCCAGAACCTGATTGCTAATTTTATCAATATCCTCTTCTTTAGCGCCATCGGGTTTATTTTTGTCATTGTTTACGCTTTTTTTGTCAGCTGGGTTGTGGCCGCCGTATATTTGTCTATCGTGCCTGTTTTGTCCGCGGTGACCATGCTGCTTAGTAAAAAAATCAAATTGGTCCAGCAAAAAATCGTCAAGCAGAGCACGGCGCTGGCCGGCAGCACAACGGAATCCCTGCGTAATATTGAGTTGGTCAAGTCCATGGGGCTTTCCGGAGCCGAGATTAGGCGCCTAAATGACACGACTGAGGCGATTCTGACTCTGGAGCTGGAAAAGGTCCGTTACGTCAGGATGCTTAGTTTTGTCCAGGGCTCTTTAGTCAACCTGCTTAGGACCATAATTCTTTTTGTCATGATGTATTTGGTTTTTTCACGCAGCATAACTTTGGGCGAATTTTTCTCCCTGTGGATTTATTCTTTTTTCCTTTTTAACCCCTTACAGCAGTTGGGCGATGTTGTAAATTCTTACCGCGAGGCCCAGGCCAGCCTGGATAATTTTAAAAAATTGTTGTCCGCCCCGACCGAGCCCACGCCGGACCGGCCTGTCGCTCCTGGTCCGCTTACGTTGATAAGCTTTAAAGCCGTGTCTTTCCAACACCAGACAGCCTCGCGCAAAGCCTTGGATGGCGTGAGCTTTGAAGCGAAAGAAGGTGAGACGCTCGCTTTTGTCGGCCCTTCGGGCAGCGGTAAAACCACCCTGGTCAAGCTGCTAGTCGGACTTTACCGACCGGCAGCAGGCGAAATTTTCTTTAACGGCATTAGCCTCAACCAGGTTGACCTGGAGAACTTGCGCGTCCAAATTGGCCTGGTGACGCAGGATACCCAGGTGTTTGCGGGCAGTATCCGGGAGAATTTGAAATTCGTAAACCAAAACGCGACTGACAGCGAGCTTTACGAGGTTTTAAAACGAGCCGCGGCTGACAGTTTGATGCACCGGGCGGCCGAAGGCCTGGACACGGTTATTGGCGAAGGCGGGGTCAAGGTTTCCGGCGGGGAAAAGCAGCGCCTGGCCATTGCTCGCGCCTTGCTCCGGAGACCCAAGCTTTTGGTCTTTGACGAGGCCACCTCTTCTTTAGACTCCTTGACCGAACAGCAGATTACGGAAACCATTCGCAGCGTTTCCGAAAACCAAAAACATCTTACGGTCCTGGTGGCGCACCGGCTGTCTACAATTATGCATGCCGATAAAATTTTGGTTTTGGAAAAAGGCCGGGTGGCGGAAACGGGCAGGCATGATGAACTGTTGGCCTTAAAGGGGCTATACTACGCCATGTGGCGCCAGCAAATCGGCGAACAGGCGTAAAGTCAAAATTAACAACCGCCCGCAGGCCTGCGGGCGGTTGTTTTGTGCGGCAGCGCCTTACCTCCAGATTTCAATGGCGATTTTCTTGTTTTCATCCACGGTGCTGGTTGTGTGATCCCAGTCGGCCGCGGCCGCATAAATAGTTTGAAAGTCGTAAGGATAATTTAGGCCCCGCTTGGTGCCGGAATCGTTGGTAATAAAAGCACCACTTGAGTCGTAGCCTTTAAGCAGCAACATGTGGTGGATTGGGCCCGGGCTTTTGTAGTAGGGGTTTTTGAGCAGCCTACCGTTTTCGGAAATAGCCACCAGCTTGCCTTCGGCGAGGGCGCGCTTAATATCTTCCTGGGTAAAATTTTCAACCAGCTTGGTTTTGAGCCCGTAGACCTTTTCCATCATTCTGGCGGTTTCCGCGGACGTGGTGTCCAGGTGGTAGCCGAAAACTCCGTCTTGCCAAGCGGTCAGCTGGCCGATTTTCTCCTCTACAAGCTCGGGAGCGAGGCTGGTTTCCGAGCTGCTGGAAAAATAAGCGTTTGCCATAATTGCCGAGGCTTCTTCGCAGGCTTCATTATGCAGCACGTCCCAGTTGGCGGTTGGGGCCTGAGGGGTAAAAGGAGCCGGCCAGTATACGGTAGTCGGCAGGGGGGTTGGGGGAGTTGAAGAGGCTATGTTATCAGGCGTGGTCGTCTCAGGTTTTATAGGCAGCGTTTGGTCCGCCTGTTTTTTTGAGTAGCTAAATGAATTTGGTTCGGGTCTTGTCCAAGTAGCCACTGCCAAATAGGCGATACAAGCCAGCATCGTTAGGAGCAGAAAAGCCCACAAAAATTTTTTGGCTTTTGCAGGCATAGTAATTTCAAGTTAAAGAATATCCGCTTTGTTTATCGCGCGGTATTGCCCTGGGTGCAGGTTGTCAGGCAGGACAAGCTTGTTGACTCTTATGCGTTTTAAGTTCGTGACAGAAAGCCCTACGGCGTCAAACATTCTTTTAATCTGTCTTTTTTTGCCTTCGTGGATGGTGATGAGCACTTTGCCGCCCCGCGTTTTTATTTTGGCCGGATAGGTAAGGCCGGTCGCAATTTCCACGCCATCTCTTAAGCGTTCCAGCTGGTGCTCCGAGGGTTCTTCGGCGGTTTCCACTTCGTATTCTTTGTCGTGTTCGTATTTGGGATGTGAGAGTTCCTGGGTGAGCGTGCCGTCGTTGGTTAAAATCAGCAAGCCTTCGGTGTTGTAGTCTAGGCGGCCGACGTTCCAGACTTTTTTCTGCAGTTCCTCGGGTAGAAAAGAAAAGGCCGTCTTGCGGCCGCGCGGGTCCTTTTTGGAGACCACGCAGGCTTTGGGCTTGTTGAGCATGAGATAGATTTTTTTTTCCGCAGGTTTGACCGTTTTTCCATAGACCTTCACCACGTCTTTTTCGGGATCAACTTTGTCACCCAAACGCGCTTTTTTGCCGTTGACCGAAACCTGTCCGGATTTTATGAATTCTTCGGCCTTCCGGCGGGAGGCGACACCGGCTTCGCTCAAAAATTTTTGAATGCGTTCTTGCATGAAAGTATGGTTAGTGAAATACAAGAGAAGTTTAGCATAATTGCGGCGATTGTGATATTCTATGAGTGTAAGGAGAAAACTCATATGAACCAAGTATTTACAAAAAAAAATTTGCCTTTGCTTGTTGCTTTGGCCATACCATTGTTGATGATTTTAGGCGTAGCCGCGGCAGTTTATTTGCCCGGTTTGGGCAAAAAGCCCACTTATAATTTTTTGTATTTAAGCGGCAGCGGAGTCACTTACCCGGGCTATGCCGATTATTATTTTTCCGTGGAGAACGGCAAACTGATAAAACAGGCCATGCCGCCTGACAGCAGCCTGTCTATATATTATAAGAACCAGGCCAGGGACCAGCGGCTGTTTGTGTATGATGCGGAGTCGGACACCAGCAAAGAGGTGGGTTTTGAAGAGGCCCAAAAATATACTTTGGACTCCGCTAACCAGTCGCCTGACGGTTACCAGGTCAGCAGGGGCACTTATTCGGGCGGCTTTTTATTCTTTGACGGCAGGAGCGACTACGAGCATTGGTATTTGCGCGGACACAACCGGAGCCGGCAGCTGAATTTGAAATTGGTTGGCGCCAATACATATGACAACTTCAGGTTTTTAGGTTGGATTAAACAGTAATCTAAATTATATGGAAAAACAACAACTGTTGGCGGAACTCCGCAACTCAATTTCAGCAGGCGAGATTAGCCAGGCAGAAATTAGCGGGCTGTTTGCCGGAGAGGTTTCCGCAGGCGCTGTACCCGAAACGGGCTCCAGGCATGCCAGTTTGTCACAGATTATGTACTACCTTGGCGGCGCAATAGTATTTTTAGGGATTACCATACTCCTGGGCCAGAATTGGCAGTATTTCGGACCAGGTGTGAAAATATTCGTGACATTGGGCAGTGCGATTGCCGCGTTTGTGGTGGCTGTCCTGCTTTTAGGCTATCCGAGCTTAAAAGGGGTTGCGCAGGCTTTCTTTTTGATTTCCGGGCTAGTTTTGCCTTTAGGCATGTACATAACTGTTGACAAAATGGGTTTTGACATCCAGTCAAACACGGTTCAGCCGCGGATTTGGCTGATAGTCTTCGGCGCGTTTTTGGCGGCTTTCCTGAAGTACAAGTCTCCAGTGCTTGCTTTGTTCGCAATCTTGTATGCCACCGGAGCTTACAGTTTTGCCGTAGATTCCGTGGTCAGCCAGAATTTAAGTTATGACAGCAAGATTGTTGAGTACAAAATTTTAGTCGCCAGCGTTGCATATATGTGCCTGGGATATTACCTTTCGGAAACCGCCCAAAAGGCCCTGACCGGTTTTCTGTACGGCTTCGGGGTTTTGGCCTTTTTGGGTTCCAGTATGGCGCTTGGGGGCTGGAATCCGAACCAGAACGCTTTTTGGGAGCTAGTCTTCCCGCTTTTGGTTTTTGTGGTCATCTTTTTGAGCGTGTATTTAAAGAGTAAATCTTTTTTGGTTTTTGGTTCCCTGTTTTTGGTCGGCTATATCTTTAAGCTTACGGGCGAATACTTTCAGGAGAGCCTGGGCTGGCCGCTGGCGCTGGTGATTGCCGGCTTTTTAGTTATGCTGGTGGGCTTTTACGCGGTGCGGCTGGGAAAAAGGTATTTTCCCAAAGCGGTCTAGCCGTCCTCTGTTACAGCTTTCCGCCTGTGGTATAATTTATACCAGAGGATTTAATCATTAACTTTTTTATGATGAAAAAGATTGTTTTTCTTTTGGGGGCTGTTGCTCTAATGTCATTTGGCTGCAACAAAAACCCCTTTAAAAGTAATTCTTCCGACACGGCCCAAGTCGGACCGGCTTTTTTGACCCTAGATTCGCTAAAGAACGCAAGCTATAAATTTGTGTTTAAGGATTTGGCCGACGTTTATAACAAGGAAAGTCTTAAGCTGACCAATGGAATTTATTATTTTGCCTTACCAATAGGTGCCGAGCGTTCGGAGTATTTGACCAAGTTGGATGAAAAAAATACGGCCT
>JAMDEL010000093.1 GCA_023487095.1 Patescibacteria group bacterium | reverse complement strand
ATTACCCAATTCACCGCCCGGGAAATAGTGGAGTAAAAATGGTTGTAAACTATGTAAATTTTCCGGTATTGGTTGGTTTGGTAGAGTTCGGCCAGGTATTTGGCAATGGGGTATATGTCTTCAATGGAAGCATTTTTGTCCAGCTTGGGAAAGTCGGCCGTGATATTTTTGCCCAGCCTGGCGGTCAGGTTTTTGGCCTGCTGGCCGTGGACAACCAATTCGCACAACAGTTCGGGATTGCCTTCCAGTTCTTTGAGTTTGCTTATGAGGTTTACGTTCAGGCTTCCCACAAACCCGCGGTTGGTGGAAATTACCAGTACGCCGATTTTTTTGGCGTGGCGGTGGGTGCGTAAAAGCGGCAAATCCATCTCCAATTGCCGGGTCAGGTTGCTAATCAGCTCCCAGGCCAGGCTGGAATAGGGCCGGCTGGAAGCCGCCAGGAGCTGGGCCTTGCGCATTTTGGCAGCCGAAACCATCTGCATCGCGCGGGTAATTTTGCGCGTGCCTTGGATGGATTTTATCCTGGTTTTTAGTTCCTTGATTCCTGCCATAAGCTCGGGACTGGTTTTAAGTGTGGATTATTTAATGCTTTTAAGAAAGTCTTGGATAACGGTCTTAAGCTGGTTTTCCGTGTCTTCTTTAAGTTCCTTGGTCTCGCGGATGGCCTTTAAAACCGCCTTGCCCTGTTTGGAAAGGAAGTCGTGGTATTTGCCCTCAGTTTCAGCCATTTTTTCCACAGGGATTTCGTTAAACAAGCCGTTGTTCACCGCGTAGAGAATGCAAACCTGGTTTTCCATGGGCAAACCATTGTATTGCGGCTGTTTCAAAATTTCAGTCAGCCTGCGGCCAAGTTCTAGGGTTCGCTTGGTGGATTCGTCCAAATCCGACCCGAACTGGGCGAAGGATTCCAGCTCGCGGTACTGGGCCAGGGCCAGCTTTAGTTTGCCGGCCACTTTTTTCATGGCCTTGGTCTGCGCATCGGAACCCACGCGGGATACGGAAATGCCAATGTTAAGCGCGGGACGGATACCTTTATAGAATAAGTCGGACTCCAGGAAAATTTGTCCGTCAGTAATGGAAATGACATTGGTTGGGATGTAAGCGGAAACGTCCCCTGCCTGGGTTTCAATAATCGGCAAAGCGGTTAGAGAGCCGCCGCCAAAGTCTTTGTTCAATTTGGCAGCGCGTTCCAAAAGCCTGGAGTGGAGGTAAAAGACATCGCCCGGGTAGGCTTCGCGTCCCGGCGGGCGCCTGAGCAAAAGCGAAATTTCGCGGTAAGCTACGGCCTGTTTGGACAAATCATCGTAAACCACGAGCACGTCCTTGCCTTGGTCCATAAAGTATTCGCCCATGGCGCAGCCTGCGTACGGGGCAATGTAGGAAAGAGCCGCGGGTTCGGAGGCCGAAGCGGAAACCACAATGGTGTATTCCATGGCGCCGTGTTTTTCCAGTTCTGTCACCAGCTTGGCAACCTTGCTTTCTTTTTGCCCCACGGCCACGTAAATGCAAATCATGTCCTGGCCTTTTTGGTTGATGATGGTATCAATAGCCACAGCAGTCTTGCCGGTCTGCCGGTCGCCAATAATCAGTTCGCGCTGGCCGCGGCCAATGGGGATAAGCGCGTCAATGGTTTTAATGCCTGTTTGGACCGGCTGGTTCACGCGCTGTCGGGTAATGACGCCGGGAGCGATTTTTTCCACCGGGTAAAATTTGCTAGCCTTAATGTCGCCCTTGCCGTCCTTGGGCACGCCCAGAGCGCTCACAGTTCGGCCAATAAGCGCTTCACCAACGGGCACGGATAAAATTTTGCCCGTAGGCTTAACCGTGTCCCCTGCCTTAATGCCGATATAGTCGCCCAAAACAATGGCTCCGACCACACTTTCTTCAAGGTTCAGCGCCACGCCGGAAATTCCGCCTTCAAATTCTATCATTTCCATGCTGGCGATATCGTTCAGACCGGAAATTCTGGCCACGCCATCTGCGACTTCCAGGACTTTGCCGACTTTTTCCATTTTTGCTTCAGCGGCGAAACCGGCGATTTTGTCTTTCAGCTGTTTTACGATTTGTTCTGCTTGTGCCATAAATTTTGGTTATTTGCTTAATTCGGATTTAAGTTTAGAAAGTTGAGTCTTAATGCTGGCGTCAAAAATTACGTCGTCCGTTTTCAGTATTACCCCGCCAATTAGGTCGGTTTCCACCCTTTTTTCCACTTCCAGCTTTTTGTGGGCGGCTTTGTTGAGCACTTCCACCAAACCGGAGCTGACCTGGACTTCGTGCGCGGTTATGAGCTCGGCCTGTTCCTTGCCTTGGGCTTTCCCGGAAAGGGAGAGAAATTCTTTTTCAATGGCCGGCCACAGCCCCAAAGCCCCTTCCTGCGCCAGCACTTTGGCAAAGCGGTCCAGCACCTTGTCGTGGTCGGACGGCTTGGTCTGGCTCACGGCCTCGTGGAGCGCCTGGGCGAATTGTTTTGCGTTCAGCTTCATAATTATTTTAGGCTTTCAATGGACTTTTTAACCAATTCCTGGTCATGCTTGCTGTCCAGTTTCTGCTTTAAGACTTTTTCCGTGGCCATGGTAACCAATTCCGCAACCTGGGATTTAATTTCCAGAACGGATTTTTCCTGTTCGGATTTTATCTGTTCCCGGGCCTGTTTAGCCAACTTTTCCTGTTCGGCTTTGGTATCGGCAACTACCTTGTCTTTCTGCGAGAGGGCTTCTTTTTGCGCTTCAGAAACGATTTCCGCGGCCTGGGTGCGGGTTTTCCTCATTTCCTCTTCGCGCCACGCCTCAAATTCGGTTTTTTGGCGTTCAATGTCGCCTGCGTCCTTCAAGGCCTTGTCAATTTTTTGCCTGCGCTCTTCCAATTTTCTGCCCACCGGGCCAAAGACGAATTTCCACAGGATCCACATGACAACGCTGAAGTTAACCAGCTGGGCCACAAAAAGCTTCCAATTAATGCCAAGAGTACCCAGGACCCCGCCGGACTCTTTTTCAGCCTGGGCCGCTTCCGAAGCGGCGTGTGCGATGCTAATAAAATCTAACATTTTCTAAGTATACTCTTTAAGTTTTAAATGGTCGGAAAGAAAGGGTATTCCTTTCTTTCCCGGCACCTAAAGCCTAAAAATTACAGGGTGAAGGTAATGACCAATGCGTAAATGGCAATAGCTTCCGCGAAAGCCAGGGCCAAAAGCATAGGCACGAAGAGCTTGTCTGCTGCTTCCGGGTTGCGGCCAATGCTTTCCATGGCTTTGGAAGCGGTCTTGCCGATGGCCAGAGCGGGCATCATGCCGCCGACGGCGATAGTGGCTGCTTTAGCCAGCGCTTTTATGGATTCTGCGTCCATTGTTTTTCCTTTTGCACGCGTCCGATGGATCTGTTGTAAAAAAGGGTTTTACGTCCTCGGGTTTGCGTGATTAATGAATTAAGGATCAGGAGCAAAAAATTCTTTAAGCCCCTGCCCCGCAATCCATGTTAGTGTCCGGCTGCGGCCTCGTGTTCCGCATCGTGCCCGCCATGGGCTTCCATGGTCGCCATGTTCAAGTAGACCAGGGTCAGCATGGAGAAAACCACGGCCTGGATGAGTCCAACCAAAATTTCCAAAGCCATAAACGGCAAGGGTACAAAAAAAGCGATGAGCGAGGCTAAAACCGTAAGCAGCACTTCCCCAGCAAAGATGTTGCCGTAAAGCCGCAAAGACAAAGAAACCATTTTGGCGATTTCAGAAAAAATTTCAATCAAACCAACAAAAAACTCAATAAACGCAATAAGCATTTTGACCGGGCTAAGCGATTTCACCGCTTGCCACAAATCGCCGAGCTTAATGAACTTGTTGGCGTACTTAAAAAAGCCAATAGCCATAATACCCAGCAAATGGGAAGAGCTTACGGCCAGGACGGCCATGGCCACAGTCATGTTCAAATCCGTGTTGCCAGGCCTGAACAAAGGTACCAATTCGTGTTCGCCATGCACCAAATGCCAAATGCCAATGGAGCCCGTGCCCGGAATCAGGCCCATCCAATTGGAAACCAGAATAAACAAAAACAGTGCCCCGGCAATCGGCATAAACTGGAGGGATTTCTTCCGGTCACGCGTAACCTGGTCGCAGTAGTCAAGAATCACCTCTACAATGCTTTCCACAAAATTCAAAAAACCTTTGGGCGCCACGGATTTGGTGTAGTACTTTTTTATGCCACGGCTCACAAAAAAGGCAGCCAAAACAAACAACAGGGTGGCGATGGTGGTGTTGATATAGCTGTTGGTAATGGGCAGGGAGCCGAGAGTAAACATGGTCTCGGCTGCCAGCGGAGGCAGGGCAACTAGCATTATTTGTTCTTAATTTTCTTGCTTAATTTCTTAATATCCAGGGCAATAGCTGCGGCGCTTAAGGCCAGGGCGGCTAAAAGCGCGAATACGGAGTAGGCAGGGCTGTGGTATTTGGCAGTGAGCCAGCGGCCCAGGAAAACAGCGCCGATTAGGGGAACTGCCAAAATTATGGCAAATTCTACAGCAGTGCTAAGCATAAACGCTGCCCCAAGCATCCCTTGGTCTTTAGTCTTGGGTGCAAGCTGGGTTTGGGCGTTTTTCAAGTCTGCGGCGTTCTGCCTGAGGCGTTCCAAATCCACGCCCTCGTTTTTTTCAACCAAATTTTGTTTCAAATCTTCCTGCATGGCGTGTTTTTAATTTAGAACGCAACAAGTCTACCAGGATTTCGGAGTTTTGGCAAGACTGGCCTTTTTGGCCCCTCTTGACTTGGCAGAGAGCCGGTTTTTCCCTTGTTTTTAGGCTTTTTTAAAAATAAACCCCCGCTTAATTTATAGATGGAGCCGGCTGTCGGACTTGAACCGACCACCTGCGGTTTACGATACCGCTGCTCTACCAGATGAGCTAAGCCGGCAAAAATGTCGGGGGTTTATGCGTTCGCCTACGCATTATACCTAATATTTAGCCAGTTTGAAAGGGATTTTTTTGCCAAAAAGCTCAGCTGCCGCAGCCTGGAGGTTCACGTTCAGGTCCGTCACCATAAACTCGTGACGGCCTTTTTTGCTAAGGCGCGAATCTATTTCCGGGTGCCTTTTCAGATAGTTTTCAAGCTTCTCGGGAAGTATCGTTTCCTGAGAATAGATTCTGACGCCTTTGGGCAAAAGCTGTGCGATTTCTTTTTTCAACATGGGGTAATGGGTACAGCCCAGGACGAGCGAGTCCGCCTTAAATTTCAGAACCGGTTTCAAGTATTCTTTCAAAAACGGCTTGGCCAGTTTTTTTACCCCGTTTTCAATAATCGGCACCAAGAGCGGCGCTGGCGTTTCCAAAACTCTAAGCTTGGAATTTATTTTTTTCAACTCCACGGGCCAGACTG
>JAMDEL010000111.1 GCA_023487095.1 Patescibacteria group bacterium | reverse complement strand
GACCAATTCCAACACCATGCCAGACATAAGCTGGGTGCCATCTTTCATATAAACCTGCCCCCAAAGCTTTTGTGAGGGCACCAAACACCGAACCAGTATAATTACCAGGTAGAAAGCCAGGAAAATAATATGCAAGGCGGAAGGAAGAACCAAAACAAGAAGCGCGGTAAAAACAAAGCCGGAATAAAAGAGCAAGCTAAAAAGCAGGTTCTTGAGATGTTCCAGTTTCGGATGCAATTTAATGATGCGCTGTTTGTCCATCTGGTTCCAGTCAAAAGCCAAGGGATCCATGGGAATATTCGGGGCCACGACCGAGGAGCCGACATTGGTAATGGTAAAGGCTTCGCCGTAATACAAGTTATCGTAAATTTCATCGCTCTTGCCGGCAATGCGCTTGGATGGAAACTGGTAATTCGTTTTTTGCGCACCAATTGTAAAAGTGCCGGAGCGATCCAGGAAGCCGTAGCGGCCCGCCATGTCCGTAATGGATTGATCCACAACCTCCTTGGTCCTATCGTCTACCAGACTAACCATTACCGGATCTAAAGGCTGCTTGCTTGCGGAATCATAAACCGTACCCCAGACTTTACGCCTGCGGCGGAAACCTAGTGCCCCTAAAAGCCAGTACCACAGCCGGATTAGCCAAAGCCATAAGTCTACAGCGCCGGTCATGCCGTTTATCAGACCGTAAACCGGCATGGAAAGCCTGCCGGCCGTAATAACCGGCGCAACCACCAGCGAACTGAAGGCGGCCAAGGAAAAAGCCGTACTGGTATTGCCAGGTAATTTTTCCAAACCTTGTTGCGCAATATCCTTGGAATCATCCACCACTGTTGTGACTGTATTTATCAGCTCAGTAAGTTTTTTATTAGTTTCCTTTGTCAGACAAGCGCCGTCAAAAGGATGGCTCTCGCAATAACCAGGCTGGCACAAGGAATCAGCGGGGTTTAAAATACAGAAATCTTTTTTGCATTTTTGGTCATCAGGATGGAGTTTGCAGAACGACTCCCCTGTTGGCGGACAAGAAGGATCGGTAGGGTTCTGCTGGCAAATGCTTGGCGCACAGACTGGGTCTTCGGGGTGGAGTGCGCAAAAAGTGCATCCGGGCAAGTTAGGATTGGCTTTGCAGGCTTCCGTCTTGCAAGCGGAATCTTCCGGGTGGAGCTCGCAGTATGGCGTTTGGCAAGCCGGATCAGAAGGGTTAATTGTACATACGCTTTCTTTGCACTTTTGATCTTCAGGATAAAGCGTACAGAACTGGCAGGCCTGAAGGGTAGGATTTTGTTGGCAAGATACGGACTGGCAATTTGTATCCTCAGGATGCAAAACGCAATAAGCACAGGCTGGAGTAGTTGGGTTGGTTTTGCACTCGTCGGATTTACAAACCGGGTCTTCGGGGTGGAGGTTGCAATACGGCTCAACCACGACACAGGCCGGGTCAGCAGGATGGTTTTGGCAATAACTTAAACATGTGGGGTCTATAGGTTTAAGTGTGCAATAAGCGCAGGCCGGGCTGTTGGGGTTGGTGGTACAGTCCACCTGCTGGCAAGCCGGATCCTGCGGATATAGGGAACAAAAAGTGCAGGCCGGATTGGCCGGGTTCTGCTGGCAAACCGAACCTTGGCAAAGCGGGTCAGTCGGATACAAAGTGCAGAACGCCGCAACACACTTGGAATCAGCTGGGTTAAGCGCGCAATAATTGTCCTGGCAAGTCGGGTTTTGCGGATGAAGGCTGCAAAAACTTGAACACGAAGGATCGGTGGGATTAATGTAGCAAAACTGGCAATCCGGTGAAGCTGGATTTTGCTGGCAATAAGTTGCACAGGCCGGGTCTTTCGGGTCAACATGGCAGACACAAGCCACAGAGACCGGGTCAGCGCATACCGGATCCTGGCATTTGGAGTCAGTCGGATGGAGCTGGCAATAAGTTTTAGTGTCCGTACAAGCCGCATCCTGAGGGTACAACTGACAGAAAGCACAGGCCGGGTCGGTGGGATTAGTCTGGCAGTTTTGGGTTTGGCACTGGCTATCGCTCGGGTGTAAAGCGCAGTAAGCACAGGCCGGGTCGGTGGGGTCAACTTGGCAAAAATCAGTACAAGCCGGGTCGGTGGGGTAAAGTTTGCAGTATGGATCAGAAACTGTGCAGGAAGGATCTTGCGGATTTAAGACGCAAAAAGCACATGCGGGGTCTGTGGGATTGAGCGCGCAAAAACTGCAAGTCGGGTCGGTTGGGTTCTGTTGGCAAAAGCTATCGGCACTGCCCAAAACCACAACCAGGCTCTTGGTAACGTAGCGATAAGCCGGATCCTGGCTTTGGGCTGTATGGTCAACAGTACCATAAGAAGTGCTTGTGGCATTTATTGTTTGCACCAAACCGACGCTTTGTGGGATATTCCAGTTAGCAGGCGAAAAAACCAAATCTGCTGGCGCAGCATTAGTCTGCCCGTCCGTAGAAATAGCAACCGTTACATCCTGAGTCGGGGCTTTGGAAAGCCATATGGTATAAGAAGTGGAAGAATTATTACTCAAAGCGCCGGGACTTGAAAGCAGGATCTCCCCTTCGGTGGAAGTCGGGGCATTACCCAAAATAGTATAGGTAAACTGAGTTATCTCACCCAAACTGGCCAGGGTGGAATTGGCCAAGCCCAATACTATTGTACCGCCTGCGGTCCACGAAGCTACCCTAAAATTAATACTGGCCGCGGTCTGGCCGGACGGGATAACCAACGTGCCAGGCGTAAACTGGTAGTCGGTACCCAAAACCGCCGTGCCGCCGATATGGGCATAGTCCACCGCAACCGGCACCGTAGTCGCATGGGATAACGAAACGCCTACAGCCACATCGGCATCGGACGGCAGGCCAAAAGCGGCATCAGTCGTAAACTGAACTGTCACGGGCGAAGAAACATCAATAGGTTCGTAGTTAATATCGTCGGATATGGTTGGCGAAACCTCGCCCGCTGCATTGTAAAGCTTGGCATAAACCTTATAAACCCCGGAAGGACACGAAGCGTTGCCGCCGCAAAGATTCCAATCCGAAATTGTGGCTGCATAAGGCAATTTCTGCGAACCGACAAACAAAGGGTTGTCCGCCAGTTCAATTTGCGTCACCCCCTGGGCGTCGGTACTGATATCCAAAGTTACCCTGGAAGAGTTGGTGGTAACCGCATCGCCGTTGACGACCAAGCAAAAAGCTCGCGTGCTGAAACTGGATACCCCGCTGCCGCCTGTGCCCGAAGGCAGGCCGCACGCAGGCGTTGTGGCCGTCTGGCTAACAGTAGAACTCTCCACGCCAATCATATTGCGGGCTTTCACGGTAAAACTATAAGTGCTCGCGCAGGCCAAACCGGAAAAACTGGTGGCTGTTGCGGAAATCCAGCCGGAGTTGGTGCTGTTAGTCAAATTTTCCGCCAAATACTGGACCGTACTGGTATTGCCATTTTCAGACCAGGCCAAGGAAATTTGGGTAGCGGAATCCACGGTCGCGGTAAAACCAGTGGGTGGATTGGGGTCAGGCACGTAGGTATACATCAAAGCCGGATAATTGGAATAGACGCCCAATGGCAGGCCGCTGTCCTGCACCAAACGAAAATAATAGAGCGTGTCAGCAAGCATACTTTGGGGGTTTATGGCAAAATCATATTCAATCGCCCGCCCCACTGGCACATCAAAAGGATTGAGAGTTGTGGGGTTGGATTCCTCGTAGGTGCCGCGAACCAAAGAAGTGGAAAGTAAAATGGCGGAAATAACACTGCCCGAGGCCACAGACGGGTTGTTGTAAAACTGCCAGGTGGCCAAACTGTCGGGCGCTCCGCCCGCCCCTTCTTCGGCAAAGTAAGTATTGTATTGGTTGGTGCCGGTTTTGTATTCGGCCAAAATCCAATCTGCGGAGCGGGTGGTAGTTGAAAGCCGGACTTCATCCAGATAACCGTTATAATAGCCATCGCCTCCGTTGGTCCAGGTGTTGAGTTTGTAGCTGCCCATCCTGAAATAGCCCGTATAGGCCCCGACAGCGCCAAGACTGGTGGTGCTGTTTAAAACCCCGTCAATATACAGCCTGATTTGCGAACTGCCGGAATCAAGGATCCCGGAAGCATAATGCCAACCACCGTCGTTTAAAACGCTGGTTGACATCGCGGTTTTTATGGAGCCGGAGTAAGCCCCAAAATAAATTCGCCCGTTTGAACCCATATATAAATGCCGGTCATAGCTGGCTGACCCGGTTCCCGTCTGGTTGCTTTCCAGGCCGAACAGCTTCCGACCCGAAGTGGTCGTGGTTTTAAACCAGGTGCCCAGGGTAACATTGGTTGGATTAACAAAAGAGTCGGCTGTGTAGACATAATCATTACTGCCGTCAAAGTATTGTGCCCCGGCTATTTGCGATGTGGAGGTTGCCGCTGGTTCGCTTGCGGAAACCTTAGTGCCGGTATTGACATACTGTGTGGAATCATAAATCGTCGTGCCCGTTGTCTCTTTTAAATGCCAAACCCCCTTAAAACTGTCATCCCACACCCCAGTTGTTGTGGAGTTGTTGGTTGCCGAAGAATTGTTGTAATACATCCAAATAAAATCTGTTGTGGAAGTAGCGTCAATCTGCGGCACCTTGACCCAGAGGCTGGAGGTGGCCGAAGCGTCCCATTTTTCAATTTCGTAACTTAAGGGTGTCACCCCGTCCGCATCCACAAAACGGATGTCCGCCCCGCTGGCTTTGGTTTTGGCGTAATCAATATTGTTGGCAGTCAGGCTGACCAGTACCGGAAAATTGAGCAGATTGGCCGTGGAGGAAGCGTTGCTGAAAGCAATTTTGCGGCGGTTCAACCAGGAAGTGTTCCACCAGACAGGATTCGGAGGCAAGCTGCCCACATCTACCCAATCAACAGAAGTGGAGGTGGAAACTTGCAACTTGAATGCCTGGTAAGCAGAAGGCAAATAATTATCTGGGGCCAAAACATTCATTCTCAACCTCACGGGCGATGAGGTGGAATAAATAGTGGTTGTGGCGTTTTGCAGGGCCAAAGGCGTGGTTGGCTGGAGACTGTCAATGTTTTGGTAAAAACCGAAATCGGACTGGGTCAGAGTGGCGGGGAAGAAAGCCCACTTGATATTGTTGCCCGAGTCCACCGAATTGCTGCCATATGCGTTAATAAACAAGGCGTTGACGTTATTGGAATCCTTCACGTCCAAATATGCCACCAAGCGGGAGCCTTGGGGGTTAATATTCCACTGGGTGCCGGAGGCCGTGGAGCGCAAAGCCAACAGGTTAGAAGCCGCGCCCTGCAAGGTCATGGCATTGGTGATAGTTTGGGTGGAGGAAGCCGCGAAATTCAAAGTATCTGCCACGGCCACGGTCTTAGTCAGGTTC
>JAMDEL010000021.1 GCA_023487095.1 Patescibacteria group bacterium | reverse complement strand
GCAGGCCATGCTGGACGCCAAAGCAAGGGGTTTGAAATTTTACGACTTTTGGGGACTGGAAACCGCCTCCGGCAAGGCCGCGGGCTTTGCCCGGTTTAAGGCCGGCTTTGGTGGTAAAGTTTTGGAGTACTCAGGCGCATATGATGCAATATATAGTAAGTCGGGGTATTGGGCTTATAAGCTTGCCCGCGCCGGAGCCAGGCTTTTAGGCCGCTAAGAAAATAAAAAACCCTCTCAAAAAGAGAGGGTTTTTAAAATTGTTTAGCCCAGCCTGTATTCTCCGTCCACCAGGTCGATGGTGACAATGGAGCCGCGCTTGAGTTTTTTCTGGAGGAGGAGTTTGGCCACAAATGCCTCCAGATGATCTTGGATGTAGCGGCGGATAGGGCGGGCGCCAAGCGCGGGATCGTAGGCGTTTTGGGCCACGTCGCGCGCCACGTTGATGGTAAAGTTGGCTTTCACGCCTTTCTGCAAAAGTTCTTTTTGCAAAGCCTGGAGCTGCAGGAGGCTGACCTGTTCAATTTCGTCCTGGGTTAGGGGTGAGAAGACTACTACGGCGTCAAAACGGTTTAAAAGTTCGGGTGGGAAGAACTTGTTCAGGGTTTGGTTAAAGAGGCGAGTTTTAATCCGGTCAATGCTTAAGCCTTGGCGGATGCCGTCCTGGATGTCCGTACTTCCCGCGTTGGAGGTGGCAATAATCAACGTATGGGTGAGGTCCAAAACTTCACCTTTACCCGAGGTCAGGCGCCCGTCCTCCAGGATCTGCAAAAACAAATTGGTAATTTCCGGGCTGGCTTTTTCAAACTCATCCAACAAAAGCAGGCAGAAGGGGTAATTTTTTATATGCCGCACAATCGGCGTGTCATTGTCCATATCCGAACGGCCCAAGAGCTTGGTGATGCCATCCGGCCCGTGGTATTCCGACATGTCCAAGCGGAGCAAAAATCTGTCTTCGCCAAAGTAAATATCCGCCAGGGTGCGCGCGATTTCCGTTTTGCCCACGCCTGTGGGCCCCAAAAACAGGAAAGAAGCCAAAGGCCGGGCGCCGGAGGCGAGGCCGCTTCGCGCGCGCCTTAAGCCCTCGGCCACGGCCGTAACCGCAGCCCTTTGGCCAATCACGCGCCTGCCCATAAGCTCTTCCAAGTGTAAAAGTTTTTCCGTCTCGTCTTCCTTCAGGGTCTGGGCGGGGATATGGGTTTTCTCGCTGATAATTTCCTGAATTAACGTTTCGGTGACAATCTTGTGGGGCGCCTGCTTGGCGCGGGCCGCGGCCTCCACCAGCACGGCAATGGCTTTTTGCGGCTGGTTCTGCCCGCGGATATAGATGTCGGACAAGTCCACGGCCTGCTCAATGGCCTGGTATTTGAACAAACAGTCGTTGTGGGCTTCCAGCAGGCTGCAGCGAATGCAGCAGGCGAGCAAGATTTCATTCCGCGAAAGGTGCCTGAGTTCGTAAGGGTTGAAGACCTGCTCAAAATTGGGCGCGTCCCGCAAATGTTCGGTGTAGTCCTCCACGGAAGTCGTGGCAATTACCGTGAGCTGGTGGCTTTGCAAAAAATTTATCAGGATATCCAAAAGGCTTAAGCCCGAAGCAGTCACGGCCTTGGCCAGCTCGTGGATGTCTTCTATGACCAAAATAATGTTGCCTGAAAAGACCGCTTCTTTCAAGGTTTGGACGAGCAGGCTTTCGGTTTTTTGCCCGCTGCCCAAAATGCCGGAGATTTCCAGTTTGACAAGCCTTTTATCCTGGTAGATGCTGGGCACTTGTTCGCTGGCCATTTTGTAGGCCAGTTCGTTTATCAGGGTGGTGCGGCCGCTGCCCACATCGCCTTTAACCACAATATTGCCGGATCCGGCCGTGGCGATTTTGAACATTTCTTTGAGGTCGTGCGCGCGGCCCAAGGCCACGGGCAGACGCGCGTACTTGGCGAGCCTGGTTAAATCCTGGCCGTAGCGGTCCAAAAATACCGTGGGCACGGAAGTTAGGCCTGTGTTAATGTCACTGTCAGGCTTGAACTTGGAGAGCCGCGAAAAAAGCCTTAAGTCCTCGCCCAAGAGTTTAAGGTGGAAAAGCCAGGAGGCAATATTTTCCAGTTTTTCCTGGCTCAGGTTGATGTTCAAAAATACGGCCTGGATAATGTGCTCGTCGTCAATGCACGAGGGCAGGGCGCAGAGCAGCATAAGCGGGTCAATGGCCTTGTTGTGGAGCTTGCTGGCTTCTTGCAAAGCCGAAAAAGGAATTTGTGCAAAGTTTTCCATAAGCCCGCGGTGTTTGCCTGCGAGCAAAGAATAGTTTTTGACCACTTCAGCCACGTCTTTGACGCTGACCCCGATGCGGTAGAAGAGCGAGGCTACGCTGGTATTTTCTAAAAGCGAGAGCAAAAGGTCTGTGGCCAGAATCTGGGGCGCTTCGTTGCTTTTTTCATTGAACAACTTTTCCAAATCCCGTTGGCGCTTTTGCGCGAATTTCAGGGAATTGTTCCAGGCTTTTTTGGCCGGCTTGTCAAAAAGTTCGTACACGTCCACAGTTTCTTCCTTTACCTGTTGCCAGCTTCGTTCCTCCAGGCTAGCAAGGTCCGCGTCGCGGCCATCTGCATTTTTTTCCATGTACTTCGCCCAGAGGTAGAGATTGGTCAGCATTGAAATCCAAAAAACAAAAGCGTAGGAAGAGCTTTCAAACAGAAATTTGCCTTCGGTCACGTAAGCCATACCCCAGGCGTTAAAGCCAAGGTAAGCGGCCGCGGCTAGCGACAGGATGCCCAAAACCAGCAAAGACCAGAGTACGGCCAGAAGCGTGTTTTCCAAAAAAACTTTGAGCCGCTCTTTGCTTACCCGGTCCGCTTCCAGGTTGCCGCCAAAGACAAACGCGATTTTGCCCGAAGCGGCTTTCATGGGCCAGCCCTGGCCGCTGTTTTTTTCTATGTTTAATTCAAGCATGGTTTAAAATTTGGAAAATTATCATTACCAGGACAGCCGGCAGCAGGCAGGCGTAAACCACCAAAAACAGGCCATAGTAAACCAGGCTTAGGCCGGAAACCAGGGTTTTGTAGAGGAGGACGGCAATCCTTAAAAAGAAGCTTAAGATGCGCCCGCTCCGCGTGTAGTCCTGGTAGAGTGGCTCCCACATGTGGCGGGCAAAGAGCGCCAGACCCGTGGACTGCAGGGCAAAATTGGTGCGCCGCTTGTACCAGCGCCAGACCATCGTCAGGCCCCGCGTGTACCACCAAATGGGCAAAGTCAGCAGGTTTAGGGGAAAATTTTGCATTTTTATTTCAAAAGGGTGTTTCTTCGTCTTTATTATACGATATTTTCGTATTTATACCAATTTCGGTATAATGCCTGCATGAGATTTCTGAAAAGTGTTTTGCGAAAGTTCTTGCCCAAGCGGCTGTTTAAATTTATGCAGCCCTTTTACCACGGCGCTTTGGCCGTGCTCGCTTCCTATTATTACGGCCGGCCGGGCTTTAAAATGCGGGTGGTGGGCGTAACGGGAACAGCGGGCAAATCCAGCACCGTGCGCATGCTGGCGCATATTTTAAACGCCCAGGGCAAAAAATGCGGATTCATTACCACAGTCAGCTTCCATGACGGCAACCGGGAAAGCCTGAACCAACACGGGCTGTCCATGCCCGGCGGGCCGCTGTTACAGAAACAGCTGGCACTCATGCTTAAAAACGGCTGTGAGTTCGCCATTGTGGAATGCACTTCCGAAGGCCTGGCCCAGAACCGGCATTTGGGCATTGGCTTTGAGATAGGCGTGTTTACCAACCTTTACCCCGCTCACACAGATGCGCACGGGGGTTTTGAAAATTACAAAAAAGCCAAAGGCAAACTTTTTGCAGGGCTTGCCAATAGCGCCAGCGCGATTGTAACCAACTTGGACGATTCGCACGTGGATTACTTTTTAAATTTTCCCGCAAAGACCAAGATTGGCATTACCCAGGACCAGGCCAAAAAGTTTTATCAGCAGGTCAAGATGTTGCTCCTCACGGATATAAAAAGCGGGGAGGGATTGGAGTTTGGTTTGGAAAATACGGCTTTTGTTTTACCGTTAACCGGCGAGTTTAATTCTTATAACGCCGGGCTGGCCGCAGCCGTGGCCGAGCATTTGGGTGTAAATTTGCACGCGTCTGCCGAAGCTTTGAAAAATTTTTCCGGCAGTGCGGGCCGCATGGAAGAAATCAAGGCCGGGCAGGGTTTCCGGGTGTTTGTGGACTATGCGCCTGAGCCAGCGGGCATGGAAGCTGCGCTTTCAGCCGTGGCCAATTTGCCGCACAGCCGCATAATTCACGTGTTCGGGTCCACGGGCGGGCACAGGGACGTAAAAAAGCGCTTTGAGTTCGGCAAAATTTCCGCAGCGCACGCGGACGAAATTTTTATAACCAACGACGACGTTTACGATTCTGACCCTGCCAAGATTGCCAGCGACATAGAAACCGGGATTCTGGGAGCCGGCGCGGGCAAAAAGCACCGGACGATTTTGGACCGTAAAGTCGCCATTGGCGCGGCTTTAAGCGAGGCTAAAGCCGGGGACATTGTAATTATTACGGGCAAGGGGAGTGAGCAATTTTTGGTTTTGCCCGGCAACAAACGAATTGCGTGGGATGAACGGCAAGTGGTTCGTGACTTACTAAGCACTAAGCACTAGGTACCATGAACTTGTATATTGATACTGCGGATTTTAACCGCGTGACTTTCGCGCTCGGCGAAGGCAAAAAATTGCAAAAGCAAACCTACAAAGTGGATCCGCAAAAATCCCACCAGACTTTGGGCAAGCTGGAAGATTTTTTTAAAAGGCTAAAAGTTAAAAATTTGAAATTTAAAAAAATTATTGTGAACAAGGGGCCGGGTTCGTATACGGGCGTGCGCGTGGGGTTAGTTATGGCCCAGGCCTTGGGTTTGGCTTGGGGCGCGAAGGTGGTGCCCAAAAGCAAGCCTGAAATGACAAAACTTTTGAAATAAAAAACGGGCCGTATACGGCCCGTTTTTGTTTTATTCTTTAAGCTTAAACACCCGCGCGGTTAAAAGCAGTATGCCTAAAAGCCAGGCGGCCAGAATCGCCATATTCGGCCACATGCTGGCCCAAGAGAAGGGCTGGGAGTAGGCCATTCTCATGCCGCCCGCCAAATAGGTAATGGGCAGGCACTTGGCAAAAACCTGGAGGCCGTGGGGCAGTACGGCAATGGGGTAGAAAATATTGCCCAAGAAAGTCATGGGCAGGCCAATGGCAGAAGTAATAGGTGCAGCAGAATCGTAGGAGGTGGCAAAAGAGGAGATGAGCAGGCCCAAGGCTAGGAAGATGCCGCCGCCCAAAACCGCTAGTACAGCACACGGACAAGCAATGGCTCTTAAAACTTGTGGACCTTGCGGAAAAGGAACACGCCTATGTCAAAGATC
>JAMDEL010000078.1 GCA_023487095.1 Patescibacteria group bacterium | reverse complement strand
TGACCATAAAAAATTGGGCAAGGAAGCTTCCAAGGAAGCCGAGAAATTGGTGCAGAAAATTGAAGGCGCGCCAGCAGGTGCCAAGCCCCAGGAAGTGCTTTCCACTTCGGGCGACAACGTGCAGATTAAAATTGCGCCCCGCCAGCGCCCGGACGTGATGCAGGGCATTACCTACCGCATGGATACGGCTTACGGCAAGTTGTATGTGACTATTAACGAAGACGAGCAGGGCCCGTTTGAAGTCTTTGCCCAGATGGGCAAGTCCGGCGGCTTTTTCTCCGCCCAGACCGAGGCCATTACCCGTTTGATTTCTCTGGCTTTGCGCTCCAATGTGGCGATTGAGGAAGTAATAGACCAGCTTAAGGGTATTCGCGGTCCGGACGTGAGCTTCTCTGAACAGGGGATGGTATTCTCTTTGCCCGATGCCGTGGCCAAGGTTTTGGAAAAGCATATTAAGCGCAGGGACAAGCAGCTGGCCTTGGATTTGCCTGCCACTGCCGAAGGGCCGAGTATTGCTGAAACTTTGGTAAAGCAGGAAGTAAAACAGTTGGTGGCAGAAAGCAGCTCCAGGCTTGCTACCCAGGCTATTGCGCAGACGCAGAAAAAGCAAAAGGTCTCCATTGCCAATTTGGGCAACGCGCCTGTGTGCCCGTCCTGCGCCAGTATGCTGGTATTTGCCGAAGGCTGCATGAAGTGCGACTCCTGCGGTTACAGCAAGTGCGGCTAATCGGTAAATTTTATTGAGATAATCAAGGCGGCGGGAAACCGCCGCCTAAACTTTATGCCAAAAAAACAAAAAATTAAAATGCCTAAGGAGTTTTCTGCTGAGCCCAAAGGCTTGGTGATTGCTTATATTGGCGCGGGCAAGGGCAAAACCACGGCTGCCATGGGCATGGCGGCCAGGGCTGCGGGCGCGGGCATGGACGTTTACATCCTCCAGTTTGTGAAGGCCAAAAAGGAAACCGGCAACAACAAAGACAAGGGCGAGTGGCCGCTGTCTTCGGAAATAGATTTTTTTAACGCGGTCAGCTACCCTGGAAGCATTGGCCAAATTGAAAACCAGCAAATGGGTTTGGGTTTTGTAGGAATACTCGGAGACGGCAAAGCCAGGCAGGAGCACGTACGCGAAGCCTTGCAGGGACTGGAGAGGGCGCGTGAAGTCATGCTTTCGGGCAAATACCAACTAGTGGTTTTAGACGAGCTGATTTCCGCTCTGGAAGTGAAACTTATAGAAGAGCGGGACATTGTGGATTTAATCAAGCTTAAGCCCAAGGACCTGCATCTTGTCTTGACCGGCCATAATAAATACCCTAAAATTTTAGCATTGTGCGATTTGGTGACGGAAATGAAAATGATTAAGCACCCTTACTATAAAGGCATTTTAGCGCAGAGGGGGATTGATTACTAAGTATATGAAAAAATACGGTTTATATTTTTTGATTGCAGTTGCGCTGCTTTCAGCAGGTTGCAATAAAAAGCCGGAAAGCCCAAATCCAAGGCCGGACAATAATCCGCCAATCCAGCAACAGGCAGGGGCTCCCATGAACCAGGCGACTGCCAGCCAGCCGACAGTTAAGAACATCAAGCCACAGGATGAGCCAATTTATATTACAGTTTACCAAACTGTCCAAGGTTCCAATCTAAACAACGCCAGTTATCAGGTAGCTGAAAATACCAAAGCCTTGGCCCTGCTTAAAACCAGCCATAAAGTGGAAACTACGGATTATGGCAGCCTTGGGGAAATGGTGAAGGGTATAGATGGCGCGGTGGCGAGAATTGACCAGTTTTGGGCCTTTTATGTGAACGGCAAGCTGGCCAATGAGGGCGCTGGCGCTTATACCCTAAAAAACAATGACAAAATTGAATGGAAACTTAATAGCGTAAATTCTTATCAACCTAACAGCAAATAATTCATGATATATTTATTTATAGTTTTAGTCGCAGCGGCTTCCCGGTTTGTTCCCCATATCCCTAACTTCGCACCCATAACCGCGCTCGCCATATTCAGCGCGGCCTACCTGCCGAAAAAGCAAGCCATAGTTATCCCGCTAGCCGCGCGATTTGTCTCCGATTTGTTTATTGGCTTCTTTGCTTGGCAGTTAATGCTCGCGGTTTATGCTTCCCACCTGTTGGGGGTTTTGTTCGGTCTTTGGATAAAGCAGGAGAAGGGCAGCCGCTGGCTCAAAATTTTTGCTTCCTCAGTCGGAGCCTCCCTTTTGTTTTTTGCCATCACCAATTTTGCTTTTTTATATGTACAGTACCCGCATAACTTTTCCGGCATTGTCCAGGCCTATGTCGCCGGCATGCCTTTCCTTAAGGGGACTGTTTTGGGCGACCTGACTTATAGCGTGGTGCTGTTTGGCGCTTACGCCTTGGCCAAAAATTGGGCCGCACAAAGAAGTTTAACCAAAAACCCCTCGCTGTAGGCAGGGGTTTTTGTTTGCGGCGTGAGGCGGCTTTAGGAGTTTTAATCCAGGCTCATACCTCTATATTATGAAAAAAGGTCAGGACTATATTGGGGTGACAGTCGTCTATTTTTGCCATGATGGCAAAGGCAATTTTGTCATGGCCAAGCGGTCCCAAAACGCCCGCGACGAAAACGGCAAATGGGATATAGGCGCGGGCGGGATGGAATTTGGCGACAGCATTGAGACGACTTTAAGAAAAGAAATTATGGAAGAATACTGCACGGATGTGGTAGCCTATGAATTTTTAGGCTTCCGCGATGTGCACCGCGAGCACCAGGGCCAGCCGACCCACTGGGTAGCGTTGGATTTTAAAGTATTGGTTGAGCCTAAAAAAGTTAAAATCGGCGAGCCGCACAAATTTGATGAAATAAAATGGTTCCAGTTAGGCAAGGTCCCTGAAAATCTTCATTCCCAATTGCCGCATTTTTTGAAAAAATACGCAAAAAACTTATGAAGCTTGTCGTTTTTGCACATCCTAATTCCAAAAAACCTCGAGTGGAAAAAGACCTGTTTGGCAATTTGCACGTGTATGTGAAAGAGCCGCCCTTGGAAGGCAAGGCGAACCAGGCGGTGAGGGGCGCACTGTCAGAACATTTAAAAATCCCCAAGTCTCAAATAGAATTGGTCCGCGGCGAGAAATCAAAACAAAAAGTTTTTGAGGTAAGCTAGGCATATGACCAAAAGCCGGATTTTCATATTCGCCTGCGCAAGTTTTGCCGCAGGAGTTTTTTTGGCTTCTTGGCTTCAGGTGGGCTTATTTTGGTCCATGGGGTTGACTGCCTTGAGCGCCTCGGTTTTTGCCTTAGGCTACCAGGCTGGTGCCCGACAAGTTTTTTTGCCGGCGTGTTTTTTATTTTTTGTTGGACTAGGGGCGTTCCGGTTACAGGTTTCCTTTTCGGAAAACCGATACGCACCCGTATTTGAAAGCAAGCAGGAAATGGAAGGGTTGATTGTTGAAGATCCGGACATCAGGCCTGACCGCCAGCTTTTAACCTTTCAGCCAGACGGTTTTAACCAGAGGGCCTTGGTGACAGCGAGCAGGGCCCAGGATTATTTTTACGGCGACCGGGTTGTGGTAGAGGGTAAGTTTAAAGAGCCAAAAAGCTACGAAGATTTTGACTACCGGAAATACTTGGAGCGCTACGAGATTTATTCAGTAGTCAGCTACCCTAAGATTTTAGTGCTTAAAACCGGGGAGGGGAATTTGGCAAAACTTTGGCTGCTTAAGCTAAAGCAGGCTTTTGTCAAAAATTTGTCAGCCAAGTTTGAGGAGCCATACAGCAGCCTGCTTTTGGGCATCTTGATTGGCGCGAAAAAAACCCTGTCTGCCGAATTGACGGCAAATTTTCAAGCAACTGGTTTAAGCCATATCGTGGCTGTGTCCGGCTATAACATTACTATTCTGGCCTCGTTTTTGGGTTTTACCGCTTATTTTTTTGGGCGCAAAGCCAGTTTTTGGTTTTCGCTTTTGGCCATTTTCGGTTTTGCCGTCATTGCGGGCTGGTCAGCCTCAGTAGTTCGCGCGGCCGTCATGGGGTCGGTTCTGCTCTTGGGCCTTAAAGTTGGCCGTCCTTATGCGGCTGGTCCGGGCATTGCGCTGGCTGCTGCGGTTATGGTTGCATTAAACCCGCGGGTTTTGTTTTGGGACGTGGGCTTTCAACTTTCCTTTTTGGCCACTTTGGGAATAGTTTACGGTTTGCCGCTTTTGGAAAAGATGTCGGGGCTGGAATCCGACGCCCTGGGTTTTAGGGCGGCGGCGCTTTCTTCTTTGGCCGCCATCGTGGCAACGTTGCCTTTAAGCCTGATGCAATTCGGTCAGCTGCCCGTTTACGCGCTTTTAGCCAACTTACTGGTGCTGCCTGCGGTGCCGTATGTCATGCTGCTCGGTTTTTTAGCGACCCTGCCCTTTTTAGGCCCGGGTTTTGCCTTTGTCTCAAAGTTTTTATTGGCTTATATAGTTTGGGCGGTAGGCTTAATAGCGCACTGGCCCGGCGCGGTTTTTAAAATTAGCCTGGGTCCATTAGCGGTTTTTGCGGCTTATGGGTTGGTTTTGGGCCTGTATTTTTTGCTTCTTCGGAAATTTAAGCCCGGTTGAAACTACCCGGCATTTATGTTAAAATTTTGGAGCAATAGTATTAAAAAAGAGATAAATGACAAATAAAACTTTGTATATGCTGATAGCCGCAATTGTGATCTTAGCCGTTGGTTTTTTTGTTTTTCGCATGTATTCGGTACCGGAAAAAGTAGAGTTGGCTTCTGAGGATAATGCCAGGCAGGAGCAAAAAACCCCTGAACCTACACCAGTCGCTTCCAGCACTCCGGTCCAGCCCCAAACCCCGACTTCTTCGCCAGCTGGGACCAAGCCCTGTCCAGCGAAAAAAGTCTGTGCGGAAATTTTGGTGAAGAATTTTGGGACCATGAAGCTGGAGTTGGATCCAGAGAGTGCACCTAAAACCGTGGCCAACTTTGTAAAGCTTGCCAACCAGGGGTTCTATAACGGCCTAACCTTCCACCGTGTTGCCAAAGATTTTGTTATCCAGGGCGGCGACCCGAAAGGGGACGGCAGCGGCGGGCCGGGCTACACCATACCGGCTGAAATCAAATTGCTCCATAAAAAAGGCGCGATTGCCATGGCCAGGACCGGAGACCAGGTTAACCCGAAGCGTGAATCCAGCGGCAGCCAGTTTTACATTGCGCTTAACGACCTGACCCAGCTGGACGGGCAGTACACCGTGTTCGGCTACGTCACCGGGGGTATGGAAGTGGCGGAAAAAATCGGCCAGGTGGACATAGATTCCCCGTACGGCGACGGCGCGCCCAAGGAGAAGGTGATTATTGAGAGCATTAAAATTTTAAAATAAGCCATTAATTTTAAGGAAAACAATGACCGAGATTCATAAAAAAATCAAACAGGAAAGAACTTTGGTGCTGGTTAAGCCGGACGGCGTTAAGCGCGGCTTG
>JAMDEL010000029.1 GCA_023487095.1 Patescibacteria group bacterium | reverse complement strand
TGCATTGCTAGCCCACAATATTAAACCTGGAGATGAAGTCATTACAGTTTCAAACAGTGCTGTGGCGACGGCGCTGGCAATTTCTCATATTGGTGGGGTTCCGGTTTTTTGCGATGTCAAAGATAACTTTTTAATAGATGAAAACAAGATAAGTGGGTTGATTACTAAAAAGACTAAGGCAATTTTACCCGTGCATTTGTTTGGCAACCCTTGCGATATGAAAGCCATTAATGCCATTGCAAAACAAAATCGTCTGCAGGTAATTGAGGATGCCTGTCAGGCACACGGTACGAAATTTAAAGGTGAAGCGAAAATAAACACAAAGGCTTTTAGTTATTATCCTACAAAAAATCTTGGGGCCATTGGTGAAGGCGGTATGATTGTTACTAACAGCGAAACAGTCCGTGACTTTGCTGCATGCTATAGAAATTATGGACAAAAGGGTCGTTATAATCATGCCATTAAAGGTGAAAATTATAGATTAGACCCCCTACAATGTATTTTTCTTGATATAAAATTGAAAAGCTTGGATAGTTTCGTAAAAAAGCGTAGAGCCATTGCAAAAAAATACTATACTGCTCTGAGAAATATTAAGGGAATTGAAACGGGGGATTGGAATAATTCCAACTCGTTTCATTTGTTTGTCGTACGGGTTTTACATGGCCAGCGTAATAAGCTAAAAAAGTATCTAGAAAGGGAGGGGGTAGAAACATTGGTGCATTATCCAACCCCAATTCATAGACAGCCCTGCTATATTGATGAATACGGAAGTAGTTCCTTGCCAAAATACTGAAAAACTTCAGGAAGAGATTCTGTCATTGCCTTGTTATCCGTTTATGACGGCGAGCGAACAAAAATTCGTAATAAAGTCAATCAAAGATTTTTATGTTTAAAAAGTTTATTAAAAAAACCAGTCGGACAGCCAAAAACTTGATTTATGGTTTTTTTTGGTACACAAAAGACTTTTTTGCCTACCGGAGGCTTTTGGGCAAAGCCGGAATTGAATCCAAACCGACCTTGTTCCCCCAGCTTTTTGATAAGGATCCAACTTCTCATACTTTTGACAAGCACTATGTTTATATGGACCGCTGGGCGTTTAAACATCTTTTGGAAGTCAGGCCACGAGAGCATGTGGATGTGGGATCGTCCATCCGCTTTCTTTCCATGGCCAGCGCCATTACTAAGTTGAAGTTTGTAGACATTCGCCCGGTAAAATTGGACTTTGACAATTTTGAGTGCATAGAAGGCAGTATTTTAAAAATGCCTTTTGCCGATGATTCCGTGGAGTCTTTATCTTGCTTGCATGTTGCCGAGCATATTGGCCTGGGCCGTTATGGCGATCCTTTAGATCCTTTGGGTACAAAAAAAGCTTGCGCAGAACTGGCTCGGGTTTTAAAGCCCGGGGGCGTTTTGTATTTTGCCTTACCGGTGGGTCGTGAGATGGTTTATTTTAACGCCCACAGAGTCCATAACCCAAAAACAATTTTGGAATATTTTAAAGATTTGAGGCTGGTACATTTTTCTGCAGTCAATGACCAGGGGCATTTTTTTGAAACTGCTAGGCTGGAAGATTTTCAGAACACTAACTATGCTTGTGGCATGTTTGAATTTACTAAAAACTAGAATGAAAAAACCAATCCGATTATTATGTGGGTTTGTTTGGGGAAGATATTGGGCTCAGGGTTTTTTTAATAAACTCCATCTTTTTAGTCTTAAAGGTTTGAATTTTGGTGGAGGAACAAACCCAAAAGATAGCGGCGAGGAGTATGCTGTCGTTTACGCAATAACAAGATTAGGTTCAAAGGATTTAAAAATTTTTGACGTTGGCGGAAACAAGGGGGATTATACTAGAATGTGGCTGAATCTTGCAGAAAAGTATAAAAGGGAAATTAAGGTTTTTGTTTTTGAACCCTCTTCTTATGCTCTAGGTATATTGCACAGGGTTTTTTTAGGTAATAATAAGGTGCAAATCGTAGAATCCGCGGTTGCTGAACAGAGTGGTGATGCGGTGTTATACACTGATGAACCAGGTTCGGGATTGGGTTCGTTGTCGAAAAGGGATTTACAGCATATTAATATAAAACTTGAGTCGCAAGAAAAGGTGCAGGTTTGCTGTTTAGATGACTTTTGTTCAAAACAGGGTATTGAAAAAATTGATTTTCTCAAATTGGACGTGGAAGGATTTGAGCTTTCCGCTTTAAAGGGAGCAAGTGGGCTTATTGAAAAAAATAAGATTAATTTTATTCAATTTGAGTTTGGTGGCACAGATATCGATACCAAGGTTTTTTTTAAAGATTTCTACAACTTATTGAACAAAAAGTATAAAATTTATAGGATTTTGAAAAAAGGGTTATGGCCAATTCAAACTTACTCAGAATTAGACGAAGTATTTTTAACGACAAATTATCTGGCAGAATTGAAAAATAATGCCTAAGGTTTCCATCAACATCCTAACTAAAAATCGTAGTCAGCTTTTAAAGCAGGCTCTTTTAAGCATTGAGCGCCAGACTTTTTCCGATTACGAAGTAGTGGTAGTCAACGACGGGTCAACGGATGAGACGGGAGTGGTGTTAAGTGGTTTAAATTTAAAAGATTTTAAGGTTATTACACACAAAGAATCGCTGGGCGTCACGGCCAGTCGGCAGGAAGCGTTGCTTGCTAGTAGGGGGGAGCACGTGGCTGTTCTGGATGACGATGATGAATGGTCGGATGCGGAAAAGTTGGCAAAGCAGGTTAAATATTTGGACGGGCATAAAGACTGCGTTTTGGCGGGAGGGGGTATAAAGACTGAACCGGGCAGCAAGGTAAAGCTTCGACCGGAGGCAGATAGAGAAATTAGGAAAACTATGCTGCTCAGGAATAATTTTTTTACTTCAACGGTCATGTTTAGGCGCGAGGCAGCCATAAGCGCGGGCGGGTTTATAAAAGACGAAAATGACCTTGCAGAAGATTACGATTTGTGGCTGCGTTTAGGCAGGATTGGTAAAATGTATAACTTCCGGGAGGTCTTTACCTTGTATAGGCAGCCGAATTATAATAAAGAGAAGTTTAAGGCTTTTTTACGGAAGCAGCTTAGGCTGGTTGATGCCAACAAGCCTTATTATCCGCTGGCCTGGCTTGCTGCTGCGATTATTAAGCTAAGGTCACTAATTTAAGCTTCTTATGGCTCATAAGGTTGAAAAATTGAACCTGTCAGGCATATTGCTGGTTAAGTCCGATGTCTATAGAGACGACCGGGGTTTTTTTATTGAAACCTACAAAGACTCGGCTTTTGAGGCTTTGGGCTTGCCTAAGTTTGTGCAGGATAATTTTTCGTTTTCCAAAAAAGGCGTGCTAAGGGGCCTTCATTACCAATTGCCGCCCAAAGCCCAGGGTAAGCTGGTGAGGTGCTTGGAAGGCCAAATTTGGGACGTAGCGGTGGATGTAAGGAAAGGGTCGCCGACTTATGGCCAATGGCAGGGTTTAGAGCTTTCCGGCGAAGATGGACAGGCCGTGTATGTTCCCGAAGGCTTTGCCCATGGTTTTGTAGTAGTGTCCGAAATCGCCCGTGTGCTTTATAAAACTACGGCCGAATATGCGCCCGAACTGGAAAGGGGGATAGTTTGGAATGATGAGGATTTGAAAATTGCCTGGCCAATAACAGAACCGTCCTTGGCCCCAAGAGATGCGGCTTTTCCAAAATTTAAAGATATTGAAATTTAAAGCATGTCCCGAAAAGTTTTAACATTTTGGCTGGTATTTTTGCCCGACGCGGTGTTGCTTTATGCCGGTTTGTATTTAGCTGCTTTTTTTCGCTATGACCAAGTTTTATCCGGCGCCGCCCTGTCTACACATTTGGCGACTTTTTCCCCGCTGTATGTTTTGTGGTTGTTGGTGTTTTTTGTCCACGGCCTGTTTGAGTCCGCTTCTTTCCGCCGCTATACCAGCGTGGTGTTTAATCTGGTTTCGGCTTTTGCCGTCAATTTTTTGCTTGCCGCCATTTATTTTTACTTCCAGCCCAACCTGATTTTGACCCCCAGGAGGTTTTTGCTGATTCATTTGGGCGTGAGCTTTATTTTGGTTTTGGCCTGGCATTTAATCGTTAAGTACCTTATAAAGAACCGGCTGACCCAAAATGTGTATTTGTTTTCCTTTGACCACGAGCTCAAGGATTTGGAAGAGGAAATTAAGACTCATAGTTTTATGGGTTTTAGGGTTTTGGGCCACGTTAGTGAACAGAATTTGTTTTCTACCCAATTTTCCAAAGACAGCGTAATCATTTTGCCCGACAATCTTCAGGCCAGACCCCAAATCCTGAAAAAATTCTATGAACTCAGGAAACTGGGCGTGGGTTTTGTCAATCACCGCCGTTTTTACGAAAACCTGCTTAGGCGCGTGTATTTGTCCCAGATTAATGAGATTTGGTTTTTGGAAAACGTCAATTACCAGGAAAAAAGGTTTTATGGCTTCTTAAAGCGCGGAGTGGATGTTATTACCGGGATTTTTGGGTTTTTGGTTTTTGCCGCAACCTTCCCGGTTGTGGCTTTGCTGATTAAACTGACTTCCCCGGGCAAAGTGTTCGTAATTCAGGAAAGGGTGGGGCGGCTGGGCCGGGTGTTTAAGGTTTATAAGTACCGCTCCATGTATGTGGATGAAAAGAATGTCTGGACCCAGGTTTCTGATAAGCGCATTACCCCGTTCGGCAAAATCTTGCGAAAAACCAGGATTGATGAGTGGCCGCAGTTCATTAATTTAATCATAGGTAACATGAGCTTGGTGGGCCCTAGGCCCGAGCAACCGGGGATTGTGGAAAAATTGCGCGCCGAAATCCCATTTTATGACGAACGCCATCTGGTTAAGCCGGGGCTTACGGGCTGGGCCCAGCTGAACGTATACGCCGGCAGTTTGGAAGAGTCAATCCGCAAACTCCAGTACGACTTTTATTATATAAAGCACCGCAGCCTGTCTTTGGATTTGGAAATTATTTTGAAAACCATCTACTACATTTTTACTTGGCAGGGGAGATAAAATAGTTTTAAGCTTTGTGGATTAAGCACTTTTTTGCCAAGTAAAGTGCTTTTTTGTTTTTTAAATGAAATCTGGTATAATAAAAAGGTAAAGCTTAACCTTGGAAACAAAACTAAAAGCTTTAAATTAAAGCATGGACAAGAACCAGCTTAATGCTGTCTTAAAACAAAAAAAACTGCTTAACCAAGAGAAATTGGCTTCGTTGGAGCAGGAGCGAATGGCCGTAAAAGGCAACATGCCCTGGGAAGATTTCTTGGTTCAAAAGAAAGTTTTAAGCGAAGACCAACTGCTTAAGGTTGAAGCGGAGATTTTTGGCGTACCCACAGTGGATTTGACTCAGCTGCAGATTCCGCAGGATGTTTTGAACTTGGTACCGGAGCCTATTGCCCACCGCCACCAGGTTATTAGCTTTGCTAAGAGCAAGGAAGAGCTGTCTTTGGCTATGACCGATCCCCAGGACCTGCAGACCAAGGAATTTATCCAGAAAAAAACCGGGCTGAAGATAAAAGTCTCGCTTATCGGGAAAACCAGCCAAAATGT
>JAMDEL010000034.1 GCA_023487095.1 Patescibacteria group bacterium | reverse complement strand
CGTGAAGGAAATTCACGAATCCAGAAACACAGCAGGGGGAGTAATGACAGAAACATTGGACCGAATGTTCGGCCAGGGCAAGTATGACCTGATCCGGACGATGCGGTCGGCTTACGGCTTGATCGCTTTCATTGTGTATGGCGGCAGCCAGTTGGTTGTGAAGAAGGTGAAGACCATTTCAAATGGAAACCAGCCTTCTGCGCAATCCGCTCAGCTCGCCAACCAGCTCACAGAGTACTTTTACAAACAGCTCAACCGCGTCGGCGTGCCCGTACCCGAACGCTACAGCACCACCATCCACGGGACTGAGGCAGTCCACGTCATTTCTTACGAGGGCGTGGACTTCGCTGAACAGATTGATGCTGACCACACTCAAACCATGGGTAGGGTTCGCTTGATCTTGGAGGCAATACAGCCAGTGCTGAGGCAGCAGGAGTGGGTCGTGGGTCTTGATCCGCGGCTTAGCAACTTTGCTGGCACGGGCCGGGCTGTGTACTTTGACCTGTTCCCCCCTCTTTGTATCTACGGAGACAACCTCTTCGTGCACTACCCCAACTTGGTCGATTCGGCAAAGTTGGAAATGGAGAGGGTAAGGAAGTTCTCGGCTCTGGGTGTATTGAACCGCTTGCGGTTCGGCATCCTAGCCGTCCAGCCTTCGGTAATCGTCAACTATGAACGCATGGCCTTGGAAGTTCTTCCACAGCCACTGCGCCATGAAGTGGGTGATTACTTTGCCGGGCTTCCCGACAACCAGATTGGTTTGGTATCTGAACAGAGGCTGGCAGAGATTATTGAGGCCTTCCAAGGCAGCGAAATCGAAGCCATGCGCTCTTTTGCAGCCAAGCTGATTACCGAACAGGGCGAGGAACGCAACCGTTTGATGAGGGAAGTGTTTGTCCTCACCAGCGTGTACTCGTCTCCCGGCTATCCGCCTTCTCAGGAAGCGCGACTGACCCTCTTTAAGGACATGCTCAAATCGCGAATCCGAGGTGAAAAGTGAAACGCGAGTTGAGTTTCAGGATGTCCTGGCAGAGCGAAATCCATGTCGGCGAGCAAGACAAGCCGAATGAAGACGCTTGTTTGGCTAATCCCGCTTTAGGCCTGGCTGTTGTTGCAGACGGAGTGACCCGATCCAGAGATGGAGAGGGGAAATATCCTTCCGGCAGCACGCTGGCGCCCCGGCTTTTGGTTGAGCAAATGGAAAAAGTCGTTCTTGATGCCCCAGGCGGCGCAAACCGGGAAGCGCTTTCTTTGGGATTGGCTTTGGCGAATTCCGCCATTGGCCAGGCCAATGCAGAAAGCGGCATTTCCGAAGGGCTGGATTTCCAGTCTCGCGATTACCTGGGGACTACGGGAGTGGCCTTGCTGGTCAAGCAGGAGGGGCAGCGTACTAGTGCCCATTTTGCTTTTATCGGCGATCCCATGCTCTTTCACATCAGACCTACAGGCGAAGTCGCCTTGTTGACTAGGGACCAGTTGCGAAACTGCCACCAATTCGGCAAGCCGACCTTTGACCGGCTGGCCAGACTAAAAGGTTGGAGCCAGCGCGAAGCCGCCAGGCGAAGACTGCTCTGGCAGCGGCGCGATGTTCGCAACAACGCCAAGGCGCGAGACACTCAAGGCAACTTGATTGGGTTCGGAGTTTTAACCGGCGAGGCTAAAGCTTTGGATTTTATTGAGACTGGGAGTGTGGAAGTCGGGCCTGGAGACCGCTTTGTTCTGGCCTCAGACGCCTTGCGCGCTTGCAGTGCCGGTCACGGCGCGGAAAAGGCCGAAGACTACCTTAGCCTATCTAGCCTGTTTTATGGAACCACAACCGGGGCCTGTGCAAGGCTTCTGGTGGGTGCCGTAAGACAAGCGGAGCAGGAGAAGGGGCTTCGGTCGGACGACGCCACCGTGGTCGTCGTAGATGTTCAATGTTCAACAACCGAGGGGGAGTAGGGTGACTCGTTGCCTTACCCCCCATCGCCAAATTATTTTTTTTATTTTCAATGGAAATCCAAGAAGTTTTAAAAAATTATCCGTTCGGAGAAGTTTCCAACCTCATTCAGTTGAACAGTGGGATTATTCATAATACTTGGAGGCTGGAAACTACGAACGACAAGTATATTTTGCAATATGTCAGTTCGATTTTTTCTGAACAGGTCATGGAAGATATTGATACGGTTTTAAAGTATCTTCGGGGCCAAGGCTTTTTAATGATGGAAGTGGTAAAAACCCGGCAGGGACATTTGTTTGTGGCTGATGGCAAAAGGTTTTGGCGGATGTACTCTTTTGTGCCGGGCAGGATTTATAACAACGTGGACAGTCCCAATAAGGCTAACTCAGCGGGCAGGCTGCTGGGGCAGGTCCATACGGCCTTAAATTCAGGCTTTAGCTATACTTTCAAGCACCGCAGGGATGTAAAGCATAATATTTCTATGATTTACAAGCATTACCTAGAGGCTTCCGGGCAGGGCCAAGACACTGAGTTAGATATTTTTCGCGAGCCGATCAGTTGTTTGCCGAAACTTGATTTGCCACAGTCGTTACGGAACTGTTATTTCCACGGCGACCCGAAAATAACCAATTTTATTTTTTCTGAAAACGACCCTAACCAAGCAATTTCCATGGTTGATTTCGATGACTGCGGTAACGGAGCAAGTATTTTATATGAGCTTGGCAGCGCTTTTCGTTCTTGGTGCAGTGTCGTTACAGACAGCGAAAGGGTTTTTTCTTTGGAGTTGTTTAAAGCGGCTATAAAGGGTTATTTTGAGGGCTCGAAGGGATTTTTAACCCAAGAGGAAACTGCGCTTATTCCGAGGGCGATTTTGCTACAGACTTTGCAAGGAGTGGCCAGGTATATAACCGACTATTATGAAGATTATTATTTCCAGTGGGATCCTGCCAGGTTTGACTCAAGGAAAGCCCACAATTTATACCGGGCACAGATGCACTACGCGCTTTATAACGATATATTATCAAAACAGGGTATAATGGAAGAAAGCATTAAGGAATACCTCTGGTGAAAATTTTGTATTTAAATGTTTTAAAAGGTTGCGAAGAACCTGACAGGTTTGACAAACTGGTCAGGTTTTTGCGAGAAGAAAAGGCAGATGTAGTGGGCCTTTCGGAATTATACGGTTGGGACAAAGATAATTTTAAAAGGCTTGCGTATTTCAAAAAAGCGGCGGGGTATGAGTTTGACGCTTTTGGTTTTTCTGAAAATAACAGGCACCTAGCCCTTTTTTCTAACCAGCCTTTTCAAGACGTACAAGTCTATAGCCGGGGTTTTCATTGTGCTGCAGTCCGGTCGGCAGTGAAGCTGGGAGGCAAAAAAATAGTTTTCTTTTTGGCTCATCTAAGCCCCCGCTCTGAAGACGACAGGCTGGCTGAGCTTGGGGTGTTATCGAAAGATTTTAACACCAGCACAGCCCAGGTGTTTATGGGAGATTTAAACTCCCTTTCAAAGCGCGACCATTATGATTCGGCCGGTCTTTTGGCAGAAATGAAAAGGCTTGGTCTTGAAAAATTCGGCAAAGACGAAATCAGGACCGAGGTGACTGCGTTTTTGGAACAACAGGGGCTTGTTGATACGGTTAGTCATACGGCTTCGGGTTTTGAATATAGCGTTCCAACTGACTACAACAAGGACGCAGGCCACTTTTCCCGGTTACGTTTGGATTATATTTATGTCTCAGGACAGGTCGCTGCTGGTTTAAAGAATGCTCACATCCTCAGAAACCAGACGACAAATGAGATTTCTGACCATTTTCCTGTTATAGCCGAAATTTAAGCATGGGCCCTACAGCCCGCAGTTTGCCACCAGGTGCAAATTTGACCGGGACTGAAGACTTTTTTTACAGATTTGATATAATGCAGTGAGTGAATTAGTGTTTTGAATTAAGCTCAGTTTTGAATGTCTACCCAAATTGTAGTGTTAGCAGCAGGCAAAGGCACGCGCATGGGTGACCAGCCGTGGCCGACAGTGCTCGCGCCCCTAAAAGGCCGTCCGCTCATTTCGTATATTTTAGATGAAGTAAAAAAATTGGAACTTAGCCAGAAGCCCATAATCGTGGTGGGCTTTATGCAGGACAAGGTCAGACAGACTTTGGGCGATAATTATTTGTATGCGGTCCAGGAACAGCAGCTGGGTACGGGCCATGCCGTAGCTATGGCCAGAAGTCTGGTTAGCGCCGACAATCTCGTGGTTTTGTACGGCGACACTCCGTTCATCAGTGCAAGCAGCTTAAAAAATCTAATTCAGGCGCAAGAATTGACAGGTGATAAGCTGTCAATGTTTACTACCACAGTCAAGAATTTTGAGGAACAATTCAAACCTTTTGAAAGGTTCGGCCGGATTATACGTTCCCAGAGCGGAGATATCTTAAAAATTACCGAATACAAGGATTGCACTGAAGAGGAGAAAAAGATTACGGAGCTGAACCCGGGAATTTATTGTTTTAACAGCCAATGGCTATGGGACAATATCGTCCGGATTAACAAAGATAATGCCCAGGGTGAGTATTACCTTACTGACTTGCTGGAGGTGGCGGTGAGACAGGGGGAGAGGGTTAACAGCTTGCCAATTAACCCCAACGAAGTCTTGGGTATTAATACCTGGGAAGACCACGGTCATGCGGAAAATTTGTTATAGATAAGCAGGTCGTTAGAGATATCCCCAAAAAAAGGGGATATTTTTTTATGTTAAATAAGTATGATATGGTATGATGTTGTATGATTCGGCTTCGGCCGTGTCTTTTCGGGGAGTAATCCCCGCAGAACCCAGGTCTTAGGAGGACTAATGGCAAGAATATTGGCAATGCCGAAAGCCGAGGCTCTGATTCTCGATTTCGACGAAACACTCTACAAGAACCCGGCTTATTCGCGGCAACGCGACGAGTCGGAAATTTGGGCCCTGACCCACGCCTGGGGAGCCTCCTTTGAGGAAGCCTTGGGCCGGTTCACTTCGTTGCGGGGGAGCCGACCGCTTGGGACATGCACACGCCGGGCTTGTGCGAGGCGCGGGCGTAGCCGTCGGCCATATAAGCCGCCGAAAGCTCGCTGTGCGTGGTGACGCCCTTAACGCCAAGCTCATCCAGCTCAGCAGCCTCTACAGAATCGCTGTGGCTTCTAATTCCCCCACATCCGTAGTACAGAGGGGGCTTAGGGCTATGGGGTTGGACGCTGAACGCCTGTGCTGGGCGGTCCTCGGCACCAACGACGCCGAACCCAAGCCTGACTCCGGGCTCTACCAGCTTGCTGCCCAGAAGCTGGGCGTAGCCGCCTCCAAATGTCTTTCCATTGGTGATCGGGAAGATATGGACGGGTTTCCAGCTATGCGCCTGGGGATGGGTGCGGTCATGGTTGACTCGGTGGAAGACTTCATTGACCTGTGTGAACACCTGTTGTTTTCCGCAAAACTATCCGGCGAAAGCTTTGACATCTCCCAGATGCTCAGGCTGTTCAAATCCGGCGAGGTAACTTTTGTCGGTTTCACCGGACAAGCCGGCGCCGGCAAGACCACCAACGCAGACCACGTTCACCGGTTGGGTACGGAGCTCCAAGTCCCGACCACCCAACTCTCGCTTGACTACTTTTTCCGTCTGTCCAGCCGCGAGCGCAAGCTGTGGCTTGAAGAAGGAAAGCAGATTGGCCAGGATGAATATTCCCGCCGGGCCGACCAGATGCTGTGGTGGGATTTTGACCGGCTGGAGGAAGCTATAAATACCCTCAGGCAGGGCAAGGTCCTGAAACTCCGTAATGTCTATAACCGCGCCGATAAAGGCGAACTGACCCTCAGTCTGGAGGTGGACCCCAACGACGGAAAGCTGGTGGTGTTTGAGGGTGTGGCAGTTGCCCACCTTTCCAACCATTTCTCGCAGTTGGTCTACTTGCACGCCTCTCCGGAGGTACGCAAGCAGCGTTTGGCGGAACGCGACAAAGGCCGCCGCGCTGTCGGTCCGGAAGCCGAAGAGCGTTTCCGGCTCACGGAAGCGTTTGAGCGGCGGTACTTTGCAGAACATATGGCCAAGGCTCATATGTGGGTGGACACCTCAGGCTTTGTGCCACGGG
>JAMDEL010000012.1:708-6253 GCA_023487095.1 Patescibacteria group bacterium | reverse complement strand
AAATATATGGAAAAATTTTCGGCAAATAGTCTTCTCACAATAAAATCTACTGTAATAGCATTAGGGGCGTTTGGAGGAATTTCTTCAATCTTTATTTTTGGTTCAAACCCAGGCAAATTTAATGACTTTTTAAAAATATATCTGGTAATTTTTATTGCTTTTGTCGGTAGTGCTTTATACGAAAAATGGTGTGGGCTAATTATTGAGGATAATAAATATTTTTATGGTTCGGGGTTATTTCAAAGGCGAAATAAGATAGAAATCAATTCAATACTTTCTCTACTTTTTTATACGAATGGCAGAGGTTCTCCCATGTTGGCCGTATACTACAAAAACCCCGGCGCAACATACAAAAACAATAAAAGATTTTGGATAGCATATTTTATCCCCTCAACCATAGATGAAATAATTCAAAAAATTCAGTCACTAAATCCCGAGGTGACTATTAACAAAAGTCCAGATTTTATTAAAAGAATACAAAAAGAACAACAAGCTAACGTGAGTAAGCCCTGGGGAATTTATTATCTTAGTTTCTTGTATTTTTTTACAACTTTTAGTATTGTATTCGTGATTTTTTTAATTATTGGTTTACTAACTTAAAGCATGTAGCAATTTTTGCAACTAATACATCGTTAAAAATCATAATTTCTTCATTAATTAAGTTCCACTGATTTCCTAAAATCTCCACCAATATATTTTTTAAGTAAACCTGAGGCCTTAGAACTGCAAATATAATGCAAACCGCCCGTGCACGAAGCCCGGGCGGTTTTCTGTGGTCCGATTGGACCTTAGTAGCACGCGTCACAATAGTCGTCTGGCCTACCGATGTACTCTCCGCAAACTATGCACCTCAACGAGTTACACATCAGACACTCCCCGCTCACGGAACCATAACAACTACAGTGACCGTTTACACAAACACCCCTACAGACAGTACATCCTCCGCAGCGCCTACATGCATAATCAGCCGAACAATGGCCGCACGAGAACTGCTCGCACTTACAATGGCCGCAGGGCTGTAAGTTATGTGAGCACAGCGCGCACCTTCCGCACTTGTGAACCCGGCAGGCGCAATGACCACAAGACTGCTTCCGGCATTCTCGACATTTCCCGCAATTGCTGCACTTCTTGCAAGAGCTGCAGTGGCCGCAGGACAACCGCTCGCACTTACAATGACCGCAGGACAGCTTTGACCCGGAACAAACCTTGCATGCGCCACATGCATGCTTTTTACACTTACAGTGGCCGCAGGGCTGGTAGCTGTCTGAACACTGAGAACATCTGTAACAACACTTGCTTCTGTAACAAACTTGGCAATGCCCGAAAGGACACCGATCCATGTTTTTACTCCCGCAAGTCTTGCAGACGTCTGCCCTGATGCTCTCAACCACCAGCTTTGCCGGCTGCACAATGAGGGAATTAAACATCTTGAACAAGCCGTATGCGACCAGAAACAGGAGTATCAACACCAAACTAACTATTTCCACGATGTCCTCCTTTTGGACCCCATATTATAGTACTCTTCTTCTATAAAGTCTATAGGAATCAGCACGGCTGAAATACGTTATTTTATATTTCTCCATTCTAATTTTACAACTTGAGCGTTGAGCCAAAATGCCACGAGCTGCTATAATTACCATACTAATAACCTTTCAAAATATGAAAAATTATAAAGCAAAAGACGTTGGCGCTTACATTGCCAGCGCGGACAGCAAAGCCCGTCCGAAACTTACAGAACTCCGGAAAATAATAAAATCGGCTATTCCAAAAGTGGAAGAAAAAATAAGTTGGGGTATTCCATTCTATAAATACCACGGTTTTCTTATTGGGTTTGCCGCATTCAAAAACCACGTTAGCTTTGGCTTTGCGTTCCCGCTGCCAAGCAAAGACCGCGAGGAGCTACTAAAAAAAGGTTACAAAACCGGAAGCAAGACCATACAAATCAAGTTTGACCAAAAAGTACCGACTACAGCCATAAAACAAATCCTAAAAACAAGAGCAAAAACAAATAAAGGTTCGTAGATGCTACAAACAGCCCGGTACCAGGTTGAATCACGACATCTGCACCGATAAAACTAAACGGGTTTAAAAAATACTTCAAAAATTTGGGGCGCTTTGTATTGAACAACAATGCTATAATTAACCAGAGATTATGCCGAAATATTTTAAACTTTATCTCGCTTGGTCGGCCCTGGTCATTGTGTTGGTGTTTGCCAAGACCGGATTTACCACGGACAATATAACCCACTTTTTTATTTTAGTTTACTTGGGACTGAGCCTGTTGTTGCTAAAAAAGAAAAAAACCCCTGCAGAAAACCCAAAAAGGCAATTTATTCTGCTGTGTACAATCTCTGCGGCCGTGGTGGAAGGCCTGTATATGATTCAAATGCCTGTATTTCCAGCTCTGCGGGTGATTGCAGGTATGACAATGGGTCAAATTTTACGCAATTACGCGATTGATCTGGCTTTTACCATCCCGGCATACTTTGTTATTTTTCGCGTTATCTGGTTCCTAATTAACAAATACCAATACAACGTTTGGCAATACGCAATATTAATGGCCCTTGGCCAGGCCTTAGGGGACGGCAGCAGGACTTTCTTGGCAAATCCGGGGCTGTTGGTTTTCCTTCCTTATGTCTTGATTAACTACCACGCCATGAACCTGTCGCCGTATTTGAAAATCCAGAATACATTGCCCGTACCGCGCAGCAGCTCCTTTTTCAAATACCTTAGCCCACTAATTATACTGCCGTTGGTGTATGTGCTGTGTGGTTTGGTTATTTACACCCTGGCGGCATTCTTTAAGATAAAATAAATTTCTACAAATAAACTCAAAATATGAGGGGCTTTGAAAAAAAATTCATTTTACTCTTGGGCATTTGGATGCTAACCAGCACCGCCTTGGTTACGTTTGCTGTTTGGAAAGACCCCGTTCAGCGGGCGGGAATAAAAATGGCCTGGGGTTTGATTATTTTGTGGGTGTTATTGGGCGGTGCGCTAATGTATAAATACCAAAACGCGGTTAAAGGATGGATCCAAAAAATCCCATTAAAGTGGCAAGTAAAATTCGTACTCTTTTCTACCTGCCTGATACTCATTGAAGAAGCTATTACCACCGGCATGACTAACCTGGCTCCCCTGTTTGGCGTCAAGCTTGGCCAGGCTTATATTACGGCTTCCTCCAATTACTGGGATGTAATTTTTTACCACAGTGTAATTGTCATCGCGCCCATGTTCATTGGCTGGGCCGTACTTTTGAGTTACTTTGCCTTTACGCCATTTGAAGTCTTTTTGCTGTTTGGTTTGACCGGCACTTTGGCCGAAGCCGGCTATGGTGGACCGAACGCTTTGGGCGCGTTTGCTTTCTGGACTTTTATCTATGGGCTTATGGTTTACCTGCCAGCCGAAGTTTGCGTCCCCCCCGGACGCGCCGCCAAAAGGCCCGGATGGTGGCTTTATCCCCTGGCAATTATTTTTCCCTTTTTATTCATCCCGCTGACTGCCTGGGTTCCTCACTTGGTAGACCCCAATCACCCCAAAATAGACTTTTAAATAACAGCTTGACAATAGGCTGTTTTGGTATATTTATGGGTAAACTTTGTGTATAATATAATCAGTCTTATGGTTTAAGAGGGCAAAGAGCCTGCTTTAGCAGGTTAGTCCAAAAAAACCGGCAAGGCCTTGCTTGAAATAAACACAAACCTAAAAATGGAGAGGTTTCCTAAAAAAAATTCCTTTGGGAAGTGGCTTAGCACTCTTTCGGTTGAAAAAAAGTTTTCAATTATTATCGGCTTGATTATTTTTGTACTGGTTTTTGAGCTTGGAAATTTTTGGCTAAGCATAAAAGTAGTCTCCGGCCTGCGCGCCTATGCCAACGGAGAAGGTTTGTGGTCCAAGGCTCAAAAAGCCGCCTACAGCAACCTTGTGGACTACTCCATCTCTTTTGATGAGGCTGAGTACGAGCACTTTTTGGAACTGCTCAAAGTCCCCTTGGGCGACAAACAGGCACGGCTGGAACTGGAAAAGAACAATCCTAACCCGGAAGCGGCCCGCCAGGGATTTTTGCAGGGAGGCAACCACCCAGCGGATATAAATGATATGATTTTTCTTTTCCGGCGATTCAGGCACGTAAGCTACATGGACAAGGCCATACAAATTTGGGCTCAGGGCGATGAAAAAATTGAACAGATTATGAGCGTGGGACAGCAGATGCGTGCCATTGCCTTAATGCCCATTGACGAGAGCAACCCGGATGTAGTAAAAGCCAGAAACGCCAAGCTTGCTTTTTTAAAAACCCAGGTTACCGCCCTAGACAACGAGACGACGGTTCTGGAAAGAAACTTTTCCGCGACCTTGGGTGAAGGCTCGCGGAGCATAAAAAATACTTTGCTGTTGCTGACTGTTTTGCTGACTGTTGTTTTGGGCGGTTTTGCGCTGTTTGTCTCGGTGTATATAAGGAAAATTGTCGTCCAGGTAGACCGGGCAAAAAGCGAGTTTGTATCCATCGCCAGCCACCAATTACGATCTCCCCTGACTGCCGTAAAGTGGCAGGCCTCAAGGTTTTTGGAAGAGATGGAGAAAAAAAATCCAGCCGCTGACATGGCCGCCATTAAAAAATACGGCGAATCCATCTATTTAAACAACCAGCGCATGATTGACCTGGTAAACAATATCTTAAATGTTTCCAATATTGACTTGGGCACCCTCTCCATACAACCGCAGCCAACCTCTTTTACTGAAGTTGTTGACAAAATTCTAAGAGAGCTGGGTCCAGAGGCTAACTTAAAAAACCTGAAGGTTACCAAGGCTTACCCGCCCCAACTGCCCCAAATAAATATTGACCCTGGGCTGGTAAGAATTGTGGTTCAGAACCTGCTGATGAACGCCATAAAATACACGCCGCAGAACGGAAATATTTCTGTAAAGGTTGAAACCACCCCCTCTGACTTAATCTTTAGCGTTAAAGACGACGGCTGCGGCATCCCCGAACAGGACCAAGGTAAAATTTTTGATAAGTTTTTTCGCACTGATCTTGCCCGGAAAATCGACCCCAACGGTAACGGCCTGGGCATGTATATTGTGAAGGCGGTAATCCAGGAAACCGGGGGCAAAATCTGGTTTAATTCAACAGTAAACAAGGGCTCAACCTTTTACATCCAACTGCCCTTAAAAGGAGCAGGGTCACGTACTGGTATGAAGAAATTAAACGAAGCTTACACTTAAAATAAAACCATTATGCCCACCGAACAAAAAACAATTTTGCTTGTGGAGGATGACCAGGTTTTCCTGGAAATATTGCGCGACGAGCTCTCCAAGGCGGGTTTCCGAATTGTTACGGCCCACAACGGGGAAGAAGGCCTTAAAGCGGCAATGAGCCAGCTGCCCCACCTGATTGTCATTGATATTTTGATGCCTAAAATGGACGGCATTACCATGCTCAAAAAAATTCGGGAAAGCGAGCAGGGCAAAAAAATCCCCTTGCTGATTTTGACCAACTTAAGCGACAACGAGACCATAGACAAAGATTAAGTCAGAGGGGGTGGTT
>JAMDEL010000012.1:0-698 GCA_023487095.1 Patescibacteria group bacterium | reverse complement strand
AGCCCCAGCTTTCGCTGGGGCTTTTTAATTGCTAGACGGCAGCAGGAGTTGCTGGTGTCTGGTCAGCTGGCTTGGTTTCTACCGGCGCCGTAGGAGCCGGTGTGACTGGAGTAGGGGTAGGATTAGGTTGATCCGACATAAGTTCCCTTTCGCTGCAATACCTATATCCTCGGCATGACAGTGTTAGTTATTCAGTGACTTCAATGGATAAGAAAGCCAATGTGTTAAGTTTAACAGCAAAACCCAAGTCTGACAATGCTCTAACCCCCCAAATACCGGCCCTTTTTTAGGTTTGCTTTTATTGACGATACCTGTCATACTGCTTAGGTAAGATACTATTTAGAAAAGTCGTCGAATTTCACAAATATATTTTCATTTACCAACTTAACTAAACACAACACTATGACTGGTGTAATCAAAAAGAAGACCGATAAGGGTTTTGGCTTCATTGCCGTAGAAGGCATGGAGAAAGACCTTTTCTTCCACAGCAAATCGCTCGTGGGCGTCACCTTCGATGAATTGAACGAAGGCGACCAGGTCACGTTTGACGTTGAAGACTCCCCCAAAGGGAAGAACGCGGTCAACGTAAAAAAAGCATAAATTTTGCTTACTCAACAAAGCCTGGCTAACCCCCGGGCTTTTTGATATGCTATAGGCAGATTAACTAAGCAAAAAACAATGGAAAACGAAACAAACCC
>JAMDEL010000031.1:919-6545 GCA_023487095.1 Patescibacteria group bacterium | reverse complement strand
CGAACAAGATTAATGTCATTAAGGCCGTGCGCGAAGTCACTGGTTTGGGCCTTAAGGAAGCCAAAGACATTGTTGATGGCGCCCCGAAAGCCGTTAAGGAAAACATGCCGAAAGCCGATGCCGAAGCTTTGAAGAAAAAGCTGGAAGAGGCTGGCGCAAAAGTCACCTTGAAATAAGGACTTGTTTGAACAAAAACCACCCTGGAAACAGGGTGGTTTTTTAATCTAGGCTTAATAAAAGGGTAGTCTTGACATTTTAGTCATTTTTTGGTATAATCATTGGTCAATCTAGAAGGAGGTTGACCATAATGATAACGACTATCGCTATTTTGGTGGTTCTGTACTTGGCCATCTGCTTGCTTGTTTTCCTGCACGAGCGCGAGCACGTGCTCGTGCTGCTCAGGCACGGATTCCGGCCGCACTTTGTGGCCATCGGCGCACCCATCCCCATGCTCTGGAATTTTTATTGGGAAGTACGCCACGCGCGGCTCCTAAAAGGAATTCCGATCCGCTTCTATCCGCTGCTCGTTGGCGGCGCGTACAAGCTGGATATAACCCAGCTCCGCTGTCTGCTGAAATGCAAGTTTGCCCTGCAAGCCGAAATCCATTCGGCGGGCATTTGGGTCAACCTGCTTCTGCCGCTTCTTGGTTTCGGCATCTGGGGAATGTTCGCCCACGAGTGGTTCCGGGCGGGCTTGTGCCTGGCGGGAGCCGCCCTGCTCTGGATGGGAAAACGCCTGGTCTCGGTTTATGTCTTTCCGGTACTTACCCTACTGGTCGGCATTTACGCCCTGCCCAAGATGTTTGCAGTAATCCTGTCCAGCCACCCGAACGTGCAAGGAACCCTGGTCCATGGCATCAGTACGTCCGTGCATAACGGACTGGCCTGGCAGCAGGGGCTGCTGTTTGTCCTCTTTGCCAGCCTGCTGTTCGCCTTAATGAACCTGCTGCCCCTGCTGCCGTTTGACGGCGGGCGCATGGTGCACGCGTTCCTGAAGACCCGGTGGGCGAGGGCGGCCAGGCTCTATGCCTATGCCACCATTCCCGTCTGTGCGGCCATCGTGGCCTACTCGCTGTTTTTGGAGGCATATGCCCTCCTTAGGTAGTCGTTTTGTCAGCCGGCGCCGCCCTTGCGAAAGCAATGGCGGCGCTTCTGATTTTCATGTAAAATATATCAAAGTTCATGGACAATTTTTGGGAAAAACTGAATAAGCCGTTTTTTGCGCTCGCGCCCATGGAAGAAGTTACGGACGTGGCTTTCCGCGAAATGTTCGCGCGCTACGGCAAGCCGGACGTGATGTTTACCGAGTTTGTCTGCGTGGATGCGCTCTGCCACCCGGAAGCGCGCAAAAAAATGGAAGTGGATTTGAAATACACGGACAAGCAAAGGCCCATAGTCGCGCAAATCTGGGGCCGTTCGCCGTTGCTTTTTGAAGAGGCCGCGGGCATTGTGGCCGATTTGGGTTTCCAAGGCATAGACATCAACATGGGCTGTCCTCAGGACAAGGAAATTTCCTTGGGCACATGCGCCGCGCTCATCCAGACCCCGGCTCTGGCCATAGAAATAATCAAGGCCACCAAAAAAGGTGGCCGTGGCCTCCCTGTGTCCGTCAAAACCCGCCTGGGTTATAACACCAACGTGGTGGATACCTGGCTCAAGCACCTTTTGTCTGCCGAGCCCGCGGCCATTACGCTCCACGGCCGCACCAAGAAAGAAAAATCCAAAGTGCCGGCCAATTGGGAAGAAATAAAAAAAGCCGTGGACATCCGCAACCGCGAAAAGGCCAAGACTTTAATTGTGGGCAACGGCGACGTATTCTCCTTGGGCGATGCCCATGCCAAAGTGCGCGAATTTGGCGTGGATGGCGTCATGGTCGGGCGGGGCGCTTTTGGCCACCCCTGGTTTTTTAGGACTGACAATTACCAGCCGGGCATAAAGGAAAAACTTGAGGTTATGCTGGAGCATGCCGGGCTGTTTGAGGAATGGCTGCCGCAAAAATCCTTTTTTATAATGCGCAAGCACTTTAAGGCTTATGCCTCGGGCTTTGCGGGCGCCGCGGACCTTAGGGCCCGGCTGATGGAAACAAAAAACGCGGAGGAAACCGCGCAAGTCGTAAAAGTTTGGCTAAAGGAAAGAGCCTAAAGCTACTGGATATCCAGCTTCAAAAGTTCGCTGCCGTTGAGTACAAAAATAGTTTTGTTTTTTTCGTCCACCTCAAAATCCTTCGGGTTGCTGAGCTGGTCGTTTTTTATAGTGTAAAGCAGGTTGCCGGTTTTGTCCGTGACAATAATGCGCTTCCCGCTTAAGTCCAGGATATAAACGTTGGCTTGGGTAATTATCCGCCCGTCGCCAGAGAAGGGCTTTGAAAGGTAAGGCAGGTTGTATTCGGCCAGGCGCCCGGCGGAATATTTTACCACCGCGTCCCGGGTGAGTATATAAATGCTGCCGCTGTTGTCTATGCTAAAGTCCTGCGCCTGTGAAATGGCGGAAATATTTTTCAGGGAAACAACCGGTTTTTGGAGCTTGTCGCCGCTTACCAGGAAGCTAATGGCGCTGCTCTTGGATTTGTCCAAAAGGTAAACGCGGTTGTTGGTGGGATAGTACTCAAGGCCCGCGAAGGAATTGGCATCGGGTACGGAAGTGGAAAACGCGGGACCGGTTTTGCCATCCAAAGCATTCCAAACCAAAAGGCTTGTGCCGTTGTAAATAACCGCTGCGGTTTTGGTGGCCACGCAGGCTTTAATATTTTCGCTGGTTTTAATGGCATTGTCCTGGATCTGGTCAGTGCTCCGATTAAAGCTGACAATCTGCCCATTGGTCTGGGTACCCAGGTAGCCCGGCAGGCGGATAAGCCGGTCTTCAGGGGAGAGGTTTCCCACCAGAGTGACTTTTACGTCTTTGTTGCGCTCAATCTTGGCGTTTAAAGTTTCCAGCTGCTGGCTCAGTTTTTGGTAGGCGTCTTTGGGCGCGGACTTGGCGTTAATGCTTTGGAATTTGGCCTTGGCCTGCATGAGCAGGTCCGCAGCTTGTTTTTGGTCGTTGTAGACCAGGGCGGACTGCGCGTCGTTAGCCAGCTTTTGGGCAGCCTGGAGCTCCACGCTTACCCTGGCGGTTTCCACCCGGTTGTTTTTGACTTTGATGGCAATAAAGACGTTTAGGAGGAAGGCGGCGAGTAAAACAACAATAGAAAGATAAAAGATTTTTTTGGCGTTGCTCAAAGACTTGAAGTAGGATGGCCTGAAGACTTTCGCGCCTTGGACAATCATCCCGCCTAAGCCGACCAGCAGCACGCCGGTTTTTTTGAAAAAGCCTCCAACTTTCGGAATCCAGGATTTCAGCCTTTCCAAAAGTGGCCGCTTGGGCAGGGCAACGGGTGTGGCGCTCGTCGGGCGCGAGCTTTTCATCATAAACAGCTCCTTCAGGAATTTTTTCGGCGCTTCCCAGAAGCGGGGAGCCTGGGCCGGGGTTTCCACCAGGTAGTTTTCCAAATCCACTTCCTCGCTCGGCGTGCGCCCGGGTTCTACCTGCAGGTTCATCAAGATGCCAAAAGCGACTTCCGGTCCCGCATTGACTTTGAGGTGGTCAATAATGCTCTGTGTGGCCGGCAAAAAGTCCATGGAGCCCAAAATATTTTTTACGCGGTCCACGGACAGGTAGTTGAACAGCTGGGTGGTGGAAAAAATCACCAGGTCGCCAAGCCTAATTTTGCCGCTGGCATAGCTCTCAAAAGTCTTGACTGGGCTGGGTTTTTCCGTGGAGCAGGAAATATCCGTCAGTTCCTGGTCGCGGAGCATATAAGCCACAACCTTGCCGCAGCTGGCCACGGTCAATAAATTCTTGTCTTTGGCCGCAATTACGCAGTTCAATTTGTTTATCCAGTGGGTTTGGCCCGTGGAAGCCAGCTTGCTTAGCTCCTCGTTTATGTAGCTTAAGGCATTTTCAAAAGTCCCCTCGCTGGCATGCTGGCGATAGGCGCGTTTTAGGCTGGAACCAATGGCTAAACAAATCCGTTCGCATGACTCCGCAGCCGCTGGGTTGAAAAAAGGCAACTCGGCAACCACGTACAGCTCCGTATCGTTGGCCGGCGCTTTTTCGGCCATGACGTAGACAAAGCTTTTGGTCTGTTTAAAATTGCCCAGGGTTATTTTCGCAATTTGGCTTTCAAGTTCTTCCATAGCTTTGATTTATTATACAACATTTATCCCCAAGTTCCAAATTATTTTTTATGCTATACTGGAAACAACCTATGCTCAAAGATATTCTTGAATCTAAAAGCGAATCCGTAATTTTGGCCTTCTTTCTGGCAGCGCCGCAGCGCAGCTTTTCCGTACCGGAAATTTCCAGGCGCCTGCGGATTCCGCACTTAAAAGCGGCCCGCGCCTTGAACCGGCTCGCAACCAGCGGCCCTTTGAAGGTTTTTTCCAAAAAAGGCAAGAAGTACTTTTTATTGAACCCCCGCTACCAGATGCTGCCTGAAATCAAAAACACCTTGGTCAAGTACTTCCCCAAATACCAAGACGAGCTGTTTTCGGCAGTCAAAAAACTTGGCCAGGTTAAAGCCGCGTTCCTTTCCGGCATCTTTACCGGCCACCCGGAACTGCCCGTGGACCTGCTTCTGGTGGGCAAAATCAACCTTGGCAAGCTGGAACAATTCCTGAAAGGCGCGCACAAAATGATGGGCCAGGAGATAAATTACAGCATTATGACGCCGGGGGAGTTTGCCATCAGGCGCGACACTTTTGACCGGTTCATCCGCGATATTTTTGACTACCGCCACCTGGTGGTATGCGACGACTTAAAAAAAGCCAAATAACCAAAATATATGTCAGAAATCCAAAACTTATATTTGCAGTTCTTGGCCAATTTCCCAGAGGGCCTCAGGCCGATTATTTCCCTGGGGCTGGCTTTGCTGGTGGTCTACTCGGTTTTCAAAGTCATTAAGAAAGACTTTGTTTATATCATTGCTTTGGTGGTGCTCTTGCCCGCCTCGCTGCCCATTTTAAAAAGCATCTGGGGCGGCATACTGGTTTTCGTCAAATTCCTGCTCAACATCAAATAGTAAAAGGCTTGTGGATAACTCCAGGGTAAACAAAGGTTTACCCTGTTTTTTATGGGCCTTGCCACACGGTGAACGATTGTATACTATTAAGTTAGTTGAAAGATTCAAGTTTAAAGATTAAAGGGTATGAAGATAGAAGACTTGAAAGTTTATACGGAACTATATAATACCGCCTTGGAAGTTTATAGGCTTACACTTACTTTTCCGCGCTTTGAGATGTTTGAGTTGGGCTCGCAGCTAAGAAGGTCGTCCAATTCCGCTCCCGCCAACTTGGCAGAAGGCTTTGGCAACAAGCATACAAGTATTTATACTGAAACGATCAGCCGGGGTCAGGGAGAAATAAGGGAGACAATCCACCATTTGAAAATGGCTTGCTCCAGGAATTATTTAGATGAAAACAAACTTCAATACTTCGTCGGGAAATATGAAGAGTGCTCAAAAATGTTGTACGGTTTGGAAAAAAGCTTGGTTCAAAAACCTCTCAACCTGCAACTTAAATCCTGAGTCTCTAATCCTATCTTAAATCTTTAATCTTACAACTAACTTAATAGTATACAATCGTTCACC
>JAMDEL010000031.1:0-909 GCA_023487095.1 Patescibacteria group bacterium | reverse complement strand
CGCCCAGCGTTTCCGAAATGGCCGAGTTTTTGAAGGTCAAATCCAAGAACGCGGTGGCCAAGCTCCTGGACGCGCTGGAAGAAGCCGGCATCATCAAAATGAGCGGCAAGGCGCGCGGCATCCAGGTCTTGGACAGTTTGGGCCTTTCCTTGGAAAAAGGCTTGGTCAGCGTGCCGCTTATAGGCAATGTCCAGGCTGGCAGCCCGCACTTGGCCGAAGAGCACGTGGAAGAATGGATAAATTTGCCCACCAACCTTATCCGCGGGCGCAGGGACGTGTTTTTGCTCAAGGTCAGGGGAGACAGCATGGTCAACGCCGGCATTTACGAGGATGACCTGGTTATAGTCCGGCCCACCAAGGAAGTGAAGCATAATGACATTGTGGTAGCGCTCCTGCACGACGAAGCCACGGTAAAAAGGTTCATCCAAATTAAGAACCGCGCCTACCTTAAGGCCGAGAACCCGAAATTCAAGGACATTTACCCCAAAGAAGAGTGGATGATCCAGGGCAAAGTGGTCGGGGTCATAAGGCAGCTGGAATAGCTATGAATTATTTCGGCACCATAATTGAGGAAAGCTTGTCGGATGCCAGCATTCTAGAAGGGGTCAAAATCCTGTCCACCAAAGTTGAGCCCATAACCCCAAAGTACCAGACGCCATGGCTTAAAGCTTGGACTTTGCACAAAGTTGAAGTGGAAGAACACAAAGCCAGGGAATTTGCTCAGAAAGTCAGCCTCTATCTGGACTACAGCCACAAAAATGCCTGGTACGCGGATTTCAGGAATGACCAGCAGCACTACATTGTTTTCAAGGACAAAATATTTTTAGTCCAAAAAGGCGACAAAGAGGCTTACGGGCAGGCCAAAGACTACGGTATTGCTTTGGGAATTCCCGAGCACCAGATGGGTTT
>JAMDEL010000037.1:419-6608 GCA_023487095.1 Patescibacteria group bacterium | reverse complement strand
ATATTCGGGGCGCTTCTTCTTAAAAGGCCAGCCCGGCAAGTATCTCTTGAATGTTTATTCCTCTTCGGCGCCAGACAGAAAGCTTTTGGGCCAATTTAGTGTGACAGTTGGCAAGCGGGGCGTGGTGAACGGGGTGTTCCGCATCTGAGCCCGGCCGTAATCCGGAAAGCAGTATAAAACCCGTGCTGTTTTTTGCTGCGAAAAAAAGCGGTAAAAACACAAACAAAAGATACCCGTAGACAGAATTATGGCCGCAGGCTGATAAATTACGGATTGTCTGGTATAATGTGTTAGCATTGAAATTTAAACAACAAGGATAAATGAAAGCTATGCTTTTGAAAGGTTTTATTATTTTAGCCGTTATTCAATCAATAGTAACATTTGGCCATATGGCGGTTTACCGCACAATGGTCAAATTTTTTGATTTGCACAATCCGCTATTGCTCCAAAACCTCAAAGTTACCCTGATTGTTCTCTCTTTTTCTTTCCTGGTTACTTCCGTGCTGGCTAATAATTTCATGGGTTCTATTATCAACGGCCTGTACACGCTTTCTGCCGTTTGGATGGGGACATTTTACTGGCTGATTATGGCAACCGGACTGTCTTTCTTGCTCTCCTGGGCTGCCAGGTCTTTGGGTATTAACCTGCCCGATTTTTATCTTGCTACGGCGCTTTTTGGCCTGGCAATAATCATCAGCGGCTACGGGGTAATTCATTCTTATCAGACCAAAGTCGTCACTTATAAGGTTTCCCTTCCCAATCTGCCAGCGGCCTGGGAGGGTAAAAAAATTGTCATGGTTTCCGATACGCACCTGGGGAATATCAGGGGCGTGGGTTTCATTCGTAAAGTCTCGGAATTAATAGACAAGCAGAAACCTGAAGTAGTATTTGTGCCCGGAGACTATTATGACGGTCCGCCGGTTGACTACGATGTGCTGGCTAAAGAAATGGCCAAAGGCGTGCACGCCCCTTTGGGTATTTATTTTACCAGTGGCAATCACGAAGAATTCCGCGACAGCCAGGCTTATCTGGATGCTTTAAGCAAAGCCGGGGTTAAGGTTATCAATAACCAAAGAGTGGAGATTAATGGCCTGCAGATTGTGGGTACGGATTATGCTGGCAATAATACCGATGCCGGCCTGGCAAAAACCCTTTCCGCAATGAGCATAGATAAAAATAAGCCGAGCATCATGCTCAAGCACGCGCCTTTTGCGGTTAAGGCTGCGTCCGAAGCCGGGATTAGCCTTATGCTATCCGGGCATACCCACAAAGGCCAAATGTGGCCGCTCGGGTATCTGACCGATTGGGTTCATCACGGGTTTGGTTACGGGCTTAATCGTTACGGCAATACGACAGTCATTACTTCCAGCGGAGCCGGTACTTGGGGACCGCCCCAGCGAGTGGGTACTGATAGCGAAATTTTAGTGCTGGAACTCCAGAAACAATAGGGAAATACGAAAGAAGCCTTGACCGAAAAAGATATTTTGGTTATGATTAAGCCATGAAACGAAACAGTCTTTGCCAGATTAATCCGTTCGTAGCCTGGGGTATGTATAATACTTCCAATTTGGCTATGGTCTGATTGAAGCAAGGAATTAATTCTTTTATTAAACTTTGCCCTCGGCCAGACACTGGCCGGGGGATTTTTTATCTCATGCAGAAAGAAAATTTGGCAGAGGCCAAAGACAACCAGAGAGGTGGAAAGATGATTACACAGACGCTGTATTGGTATTTGGGCCTGCGGGGCCTGGCAATGTTCGCCATGTCTTTGCATTTCGCAATCTACTCAACGTTTTTGCTTTCCAAGGGCTTAAACCTATTTCAGATTAACCTGGTGAACGTGGTGTTTTATACTACGCTTTTTGTGTTTGAAATCCCAACCGGTGCTTTCGCGGATATTTTTGGCCGCAAAACCTCCGTGGTCTTGGCCGGAGTTTTCAGCACAGCTGGCACACTGGTATACTTTTTGGCTTCAGGTTTTTGGGGTTTTGCAGCCGCAGAAAGCCTGCTCGCCATTGGCAGCACTTTCTTAAGTGGCGCGTTTACTGCTTGGGCCATAGATAGGCTAAGGCATTTTGGCCACGAAACGGACCTAAAAAAGTTGTTTGTCAGGGAGAACCAGGTTGTCCAAGTCGTGGGAATCTTGGGCGGGTTGTTTGGCAGTTGGATAGCCACCCGAAGCCTGGCCCTGACCTGGCTGGCCAGCAGTTCCTGTTTTTGCTTTGGACCACCTTAGCCTTTTTAGGCCTTAAGGAAGAATACTTTATCAGAAAAAAGTTTTCTTTCTCCGCCGGCTTCTTGGCGCTTAAAAATATAGCCCATTCAAGCGTGGTTTTTGGTCTAAAGCATAAAACGGTCCGGTTTATTTTGCTAGTCGGAACTTTGCAGTACTTGTGCGTTATGCCTATGAATATGCAATGGCAGCCTTGGTTTGCCCAGTTTTTCCATTCAGTGGCCGACAATGGCTGGTTGTGGGTGGGCATGTCAGTCATGGTGCTCTTAGGTTCCAGCGCTACTCATTGGATGATGAGACTGTCCCGTGGGGAAACTGCTGCGTTAATGCTGACCCAGCTGGCAATCGGCCTGACCATGGCCGGGACCGCGGCTTTCAGGGTTTTTCCAATTAGCCTCACCGTGTTTTTGGCCCACGAGTTTTTCCGCGGCCTGTTTAAGCCTATTAAGGATGCCTATTTAAATGACCGGCTGCCTTCCAATGAACGGGCAACCGTAATTTCTTTTGAAGCCATCTCCCACCATGTTGGTGGTGGTTTGGGCCTGGCCTTAAGCGGCATTGTCGCTTTGCAAAATGGTATTGCATTTACTTGGATTCTCTTTGGCCTGGCTTTGGCTTTCGGCAGCCTCATGGTTTACAAAACCAGCCGGGCTTAGGCATTCAAAAACTCCGCCTCTTGCGAGAGGCGGAGTTGTTTTTTGTTTAGACTTGGCTGGTGCAGTAAGCGCAGCGTTTGGCTTCTTTGGGTATATCGCTTAGGCACTCGGGGCATTTTTTGGTGGCGGGGTCAACCGGAGCCTCTTTGCGCATCCGTGTAATAAGGCTATTTAGGGGCGTGACCACAAAAAAGTAAATAGCCGTGGAAACGATAATCAGCGAAACCAGCGAATTGATAAAATTGCCGTAAGTAAACCGGCTGTGGTTTAAGGTGAAGTACAGACCGGAAAAATCTGGTTGCTTAAAGATGGCTGCAATAAAAGGAGTAAGAATATCCTTTACCAGAGAATTTACCACGGAAGTGAAAGCCGCGCCCATGACCACGCCAATAGCCAGGTCCACCACGTTACCTCTCAAAATGAACTGCTTGAAGTCTTTGAGCATAAATGTTTGCTGATAATTATTCTTTATTCTGGCTGTATTATAACAAAGCGGGGGCTATTATCAAACCCGCGGTTTGGGGTATAATAGAGAATATGAAACAAGAGAATGAGCAGCCCGAAATCAGTTTCGTAATCCCCGCATACAATGAGGCGAAAAATTTGGCTGGTTGTCTACAATCTGTTTTGGATGAAATCCAAAGGGAGAGTGTCAATGCGGAAGTTGTGGTGGTCAACAATGCCAGTACTGACGAGACCCGGAAGATTGGCGAAGGCTTTTTGGAGGTCAGGGTGTTGGACGAGCCGAGAAAGGGTATTACGTTCGCGCGCCAGGCCGGCTATGTGGTGAGCCGTGGCCAATTGGTTGCCAATATAGATGCCGACAACCGCCTGCCTGTCGGCTGGCTCAGAAAAGCTTTGGCGGAATTTGAGGAAAAACCGGCGCTGGTTTGCCTGAGTGGTCCGCTAATCTACTTTGATCTGCCATGGTACAAACGGTTGGTGGTGTGGTTTTACAGCCGGGTGGTTTTTTTGGTTTACTTGCTGGATCGTTTTATTTTTCGCCTCGGTTCCGTGGTCCAAGGAGGGAACTTTGTGGTCAGGCGCAAAGCCTTGGAGCAGATTGGCGGCTTTGATACTTCCATAAAATTTTACGGCGAGGATACGGATTTGGCCCGGCGCCTCAGCCGCTTAGGGCTGGTTAAGTTTTATTTGAATTTTTTTATTTATTCTTCCGGCCGCCGCTTGGCCAAGGAGGGTGTGGTTTTAACCGGCTTTAGGTATGTGCTTAACTATTATTCCGTTCTGTTTCGGCATAAGCCCGCAACGGACAAGTATACGGATATTAGGGGTTAATATGGCTAAGAGGGTCTTCGTCGGCCTGCCGGCTGGAGAGGAGGTTGTAAAAACAGCCGAGTTGTGGCAAAATCAGCATATTGCTTTGCCCGTACGCTGGCTGGAGCAGAAAAATTTGCATGTCACCCTGGTTCCGCCTTGGCAAACAGAAAACGTGCCCGGGGTTATAAAGCAATTGGAAAAAATTACATCCAATAAAATCCTCCTTGAATTCAAAACGGTTGACTTCGGTCCGAAATACGGACAGCCCAGGCTAGTCTGGGCAACCGGTTTGTCCACAAAGCAACTGTTAGATTTGAGGGCTTTGGTGTTTGGCAGTCTCGGCCAACAGCCTGGTACCCGGCCTTTTTTTATGCACCTTACTCTAGCCAGGTTTAAGCCAGGCATATTTACGGAGTTTCCCAAACAGGATTGGCCCCAGCCCATAAATTGGCAAATGAATGCGGAAAAGTTTGTTTTATACGAATCCATTCTCAGGCCGGAAGGGGCGGACTATAAGGTGCTTGGTGAGTTCGGTATGGAATAGGCGGCTTCCCAAAGTTGTAGTAGAATATGTAAGGTAAATTTATGTACTATTTCGCATACGGATCAAATATGAATTTTGAGCAAATGAGACGGCTGTGCGGCTGGCACTGCCACCTGCTCTGCCGTGCCAAGCTGCCCAACTTTGAAATCGGCGTGGATACCCGCGGCTACGCCAATATCCGGCCGCAAAAAGATGGGCATGTCTGGGGGGTGTTGTTTGAAATAGACGAAGACGGGATTGCCATGCTGGACCAGTTTGAAGGTTATCCCGAAGTTTTTGGCAGGCAGGAAGTCTGCGTGGTTGATGATAATAACGTAAAGTATAAGTGCCAGGTTTATATTGAACCACCCCATGAGTTTGGTGGCACGGAAGCCAAGGAAGATCATTTCCGCCGCGTTATTGGCGCGGCTTATGAGAACAAGCTGCCACAGGAATGGATAAAAAAATTGGAAGGCTTTTTGCGCCTCGCGAAACAATAAGGATAGATTGGGAATTATACACCCCGCGTAGAGCGGGTTTTTTATTTAAACAAAAACGCCCCGAGCCGTAAGCCGGCCGGGGCGTTGAAGTTCATGGCGCCGAAACGCCAGGAAGCGAGCGATGTCCACCCGAATATCAAAAGCCGCTGTTTCCGCGGCCCTGGCTAAATCCGGATTGTCCATGACCGTAAAGCCAAAGGCTTCGCCGTGGTACCTGACCAGCACTAGGTATACGGCTTTTGCCCCAGCTTCCGAATACGGGAAGACTACCACTTCCAGACTTCCGGGTTCCAGGTCGGGGACGTTGATCCGAAGATTCGCGTCCAGATCCTGCAGGCGTGATTCCAGCAGGCCGCGGACGGTTTTTAGCTCCGGCAGGTTGATATCCCGGACTTCGGGATCAATGGCTGCAAACACCACCAGCCTGCGCTGGCGGCGGTCATAGGCATCGTATCCCAAGGTCAGGATTAGAAGCCCGAAAAGCAAAAAACATACGAACGTCGCTGTTCTTGTCACAGTTCCTCCTAAAAAATGGGCTGGTTTCCCTTCCGTCCGACAAGGAAGGCGGGTGAAGAACCCGGCTGCCTAAATGGCAGTAAAGGCAGGAAACCAGCCTTTTTCCGGCTCAGGTTAGGGCTCGGAAATGTGCTCAAATCTTAAAGTACCCGTCTTTGCTTGTCAATGCGGATTTGGTCTATAATTAAGCTATGAATAGAAAAGTTTTTAAAACCGGTCATTCCCTGGCCATAACCCTGTCCAAGAAAGTTTTGGAGGATTTGGAAATAAAGGAAGGGGATGAGGTGGAGATTTTGGCCGAAGGCGGCCAGGCCGTGGTTAAAAAGTCCCAAAAAAATACTCAACTGGCCATGCCCTTTTCCAGCAGACCGAAGCTGGGCCAGAAATCAGTTAGGGCTTAAAAGGTACAGCATGTATGAAAGCCGGCGGGAAAAAAACCGCTCTTTTTTCAAAAATATCCGCCTTCACCCCAGACTCCTCAAA
>JAMDEL010000037.1:0-409 GCA_023487095.1 Patescibacteria group bacterium | reverse complement strand
TGGTAAGGTCAAACCGGACGAAACTTTGGAAGCTTCAGCCAAGCGCGAATTGTTTGAGGAGTCTGGGGTGAAGGCGGATATTTTTGAAAAAAGAGCGGTTTTGACTTTTGTTTTCCTGCACACGGGTAAAACGATTGAATCGCATATTTATTGGTGTGAAAAGTTTACAAATATGCCCCGAGAGACGGATGAAATGCAGCCGTTTTGGTTCGGGTTTGACTCTGTGCCCTATGGAAAAATGTGGCCTGACGATAAATTTTGGTTTCCAAAGTTTTTGGCCGGAGAAAAATTTACAGGCAAGTTTGAGTTTTTAGACGACCAACCGACCATTGGCGGGTATGAAATTAAAAGCGGTATGCTTGATAAAACTTCAAGCGCATGATAAGATAAATTATCTATAGCGTTTGAT
>JAMDEL010000003.1 GCA_023487095.1 Patescibacteria group bacterium | reverse complement strand
TGGCAAGACGTCCTAAGTCTGATCACCGACCTGCGTAAGGCAGGGGTTTTTTGTGTTTTGTCAACGAACCAGGAAAAATACCGCATGGAATATTTGTGGGAAAAACTCCAGCTCAAACATATGTTTGACGGCAGGCTCTCTTCCGTGGATGCGGGGGCTTTGAAGCCGAGCCGCGCGTTTTGGGAGAAGGCGCTTGAAAAATTTGAAATAGGCGACAAGTTTTCCGCCGTGGTTTGGGACAGCGACCCGTTGGCCGTGCGTGAGGCTTTGGATTTCGGGTTTAAGGCTTACGTTTACAGCGATTTGAAAACCTTTACTACTTGGTCAGGGCAATTTTCGGGAAACCTGCAATGAAAGAAATTGAAATCAAGCTTAAGGTAGAAAATACGGAAAAAGTCATTGAACAGCTGGAAGGCAAGGGCTGTATTTTTGGTTTACCCATAAAACAAGAGGATGATATTTTTATTCCGCTTACTGAGCCGACTGTCCCAGTTACTTTAGGCACGAATGTTTTGCGCATCAGGCGGCAAGGGGGGAAGGCTCTATTCACTTTGAAGCAGGGCCAGGAGTTGGCAAAAATAGAGCGTGAACTGGAAATTTCTGATCCGGAAACGCTGGAAAAAATTATTGTAATGTTGGGATTTAAGAAGATTGCGCGGATTAACAAGGTCAGGCGGAAATGCAAGACAGATGGGGTGGAGATTTGTATAGATGAGGTGGAGGGTTTGGGCGGTTTTGTGGAAGTGGAAAAAATTACGGCAGAGGACCCCGAAAAAGTCCAGAGGGAACTCCTTGACTTCATAGCCAGGCTGGGTGTGGATGTTTCTTGCCGCGAAACCGTGGGGTATGACATTCTTTACGTGCAAAAATATGGATCAAGCGGAATTTGAGCGCCTCATAGACAAAGCTGTTTTGGCTTTGCCTGAAAACATCCGGACAAAACTAAACAATGTTCAGATTGTTTTGGAGGAAGGGGAGTCGCCAAACAACTCTCTCTTTGGCCTATATCACGGCGTGGCGCAGGTAAAGCGGGGAAGCGCCTACGGCATGTCGCCGACCCTGCCGGACAAGATAACGATTTGGAAAGGCACGATTGAAAAATTCGCCCAAGGCGAGGAAGATATTCCCAGGCTCGTGCGCCGGGTGGTATGGCACGAGATTGGCCACCATTTCGGGTTTGATGAGCCTGGTATTAGGAAGCTGGAAGAAAAGTGGTCAAAAGAGGGGAAAATATAAGGATATTGACAAAACTTCAAAAAAAGTGTATAATTATAGGCTTAATATGGTATAATAGATTCATATAAATATATGCCAACTTTAAATTCACAACAGGGGACCCCCGAAATTCCAGGCTATCAGCCGGGAGGGTTTGAAATTCCCCACCCAAAATCCCCGGAAGGCCAAGAAGCCAGAGAAGGGGAAGTAAGGGTAATCCGCGGAGGTCCGGGCCAGGAAGTAAAAACCGGGACCGAGAGCGCCGAAATCATCAGGCAGAAGATTTTGCAGCACACCGAAAATATTAAGCCTGACCATGAAGTAGAAAATACCCAAGATGATCCGGTACTTAATCAGTTGCTTGCCGATATTATGAATGGGAAGAAACCTGTAGAAACATTGGATGTAAAGACAGGCAAGCAAGCCAGGCAGATTACGAAGTATTTGACAGGGGCTGAATAGAATTTTGGGCTTGTTCTTTAGAAGAATTTTATAAAACAAAAATTTAAAATAGATGTTTTTTGGTCTTGATGCAGTCAGTTTTGCCATTTTGTTGCTTTTGGCCCTGTCCATAGTTTTTGGCATGGTCTTTTTTTATTTTTACAAGCGCCACGTTTACCATACCAAACACGTGATGCCCAGGACCAAGGACTGGGTATTTTTGGAAATCCAGATGCCAAAAGAGGCTTCGGAAGATAAAGACAAACAAAAAACCCAGGACGAAAAAAAGAATCTGATTGCCGTGGCCGAACAGCTGTTTACGACCCTGTCGGAGTCGGGGCATGAAAAAGGCTGGCTCTTAGGCAAGGATTACTACAGCTTTGAAATCGCCTGTACGGACAAGAAAATTTCGTTTTACATAAATTGCCCCAAGCATCTGCAGGAACTGGTAGAAAAACAGCTCCAGGCCCAATACCCGCATGCCTTTGTAGAGCAGGTGAAGGGCTATAACCCATTTCAAGACGGTGGGCAGATTGAGGTGGATGAGCTGCAGCTTGCCAAGCAGTACATTTACCCCTTCCGCACTTATAAGACCACGGAAACCGACCCGCTTAACGCGATTACCAATGCCATGTCCAAGCTCGCGGAAAACGAGGGCGCGGCCGTGCAGCTGATTATTTCGCCCGCAGGCACGGCCTGGCAGGGCAGGCCCCGGCACATGGCGCTTGAGATCCAGCAGGGCAAAAATCCGGAGCTGGTGGAGCGCGGGCATTTGTACCGACTGTTCCGGAGTGTGCTTGGCGGAGTTTCTTCCAGCCTGGCCGGGACACGGAAGTCGCCTAGCCAGGGTTCTCATGCGCATAAGGACCTGTCCGGATTTTATTCGCCTATCCAACTGACACCCATGCAGCAGGAGATTGTCAAAAAGCTGGAGGAAAAAGCCAGCCGCCCGGGCTATCGCGTAAATTTAAGGCTGATAACGTCTTCTACTACCCCGGGCAACGCCGCTTTGAACATGCGGAACCTGCAAGCCGCCTTTTTGCAGTACAATATGCCGCCGTTTAACGGCCTAAAGGCAAAAAAACGCGAAAAAGGGGATATTTTAAAGGATTATATTTTCAGAATTTTCCGCGATGCTGGCAGGAATATTTTGAACACCGAAGAGTTGGCTTCAATCTGGCATTTGCCCACGCCTTTCATTGAGACGCCCAACATCAAATGGCTGGTGTCTAAAAAGGCCCCTCCGCCCATCAATCTGCCTGAGTCTGGCTTGCTCTTGGGGAAGAATCAGTACCGCGGCACGGAAACGCCCATTTATCAGGGCAGAGAAGACCGCAGGCGGCACACTTATGTGCTCGGCCGTACCGGCAGCGGCAAGAGCTGGCTTTTGGCCAACATGGCCATCCAGGATGTGATTAACGGCGAAGGCTTGTGCGTGATTGATCCGCATGGCGACTTGATTCAGGATATTCTGGCGCGCGCGCCCAAGGAGCGCGCGGAAGACATTATTGTTTTTGAACCGTTTGATATGGACCGCCCGCTGGGCCTGAATATGTTGGAAGTGGACAGTGAAGAAATGAAGGACTTTGCGGTCCAAGAAATGATTTCCATTTTCTACAAACTGGTGACTGACCCGGCCATGCTTGGCCCGATGTTTGAGCACAATATGCGGAACGCCATGCTGACTTTGATGGCTGATGATGAGCACCCAGGCACGATTACCGACGTGCCTCGCATTTTTACGGACACGGAATTTCAAAAATACAAGCTCTCCAAAGTCACGGACCACGTGGTCCGGCTTTTCTGGGAAAAAGAAATGGCCAAGACCTCGGACTTCCATAAGTCGGAGATGCTGGGTTACCTGATTTCCAAAGTTGGCCGGTTTGTGGAAAACACCATGATGCGGAACATTGTGGGCCAGCCGAAATCCGGATTTAACTTTCGGAAGATTATGGATGAAGGCAAGGTCCTGTTGGTTAACCTTTCCAAAGGCCGCACGGGCGAAATTAACGCCAAGCTTTTGGGCTTGATTCTGGTCTCCAAAATCCAAATGGCCGCGCTTTCGCGCGCGGACATTCCCGAAGACCAGCGCCGCGATTTTTACCTGTATGTGGACGAGTTTCAGAACTTTATTACGGACGCGTTTTCTTCTATTCTGTCCGAAGCCAGGAAATACAAGCTCAACCTGATAATTGCCCACCAGTATCTGGGCCAGCTTGAAGGCCAGGCCGGGGCCCAAGGAGCCGGCAGCAAAGACTTGCGCGATGCGGTTTTTGGCAACGTGGGTACCATGGTGGTCTTCCGCACGGGTGCGGAAGACGCTGAAGTTTTGGCCAAGGAGTTTTCCCCGACTTTCAACGAATTTGACCTGGTTAACATTGAACGGTTCAATGCTTACGTAAAACTTATGATAAAAGGCACGGCCAGTAAGCCGTTCAATATGGCCACCCTGCCTTTGCCCAAGAATGCCAACCCGGAAATGGCCGATGCCATAAGGCAGCTGTCCAGGCTTAAGCACGGCCGGCCGCGCTCAGAAGTGGAGTCCGAGCTTTTGGAAGCCGGGCAGGTGGCGGAAATGATGTCAGCCGGGGAGGCGGGGATTGAAAGGGGTTTGTGATGCCAGGAATTTGAAATTATTCCGAGTTTTGGATACTATTAACTTACAATTAACAGTTCAGATTAGATATGTCGACAGTAAAAGCAGGCCACGGTTCGTCTGGCGGTGAGTTCAACCCGATTAAGTTTATGGCTGAAGGAGTTGAGCACGTCGCCGTTGAACCGCTCGTAGACACAATTAAAAAAGCAGTTGAGCACGGCGCTGACTTTGCCAGCCACGCTAAGGGCGGGCACGGTGGAGGCAAAAAGTCCCACGGCCATTAATTTTTTTATGGGCGAAACATTTTCCGGATCATTCAAACAGCTGGTCGCTATGTTCCTGGCCGAGGTCGTGCGCAGCCGTCGGACTTCTTTGGCGCGCGCCGCGGAAATTTCCGACCGGGTAATCCAGCTGCTGCCCGATATGAAAACCGAAGCCGAGGCCTTGAGTCTTTTGACAGAGGTGGAAAAGGAATTTGAGGAAATGGTGGTTTTAAAACAGGCCCTGCATTTTGGCTATAAGGAAAACGATGTCCAAGTCTACGAGCATGATATTAAGGATTATGCGGCTGAAATTTTTTCCAAAGACATGTCGTTATCCGTGGCTTTCCTGCACGATGCCGCCAGGCCCGGCATGGATATCCAGAAACTTTGCCTGAAGTACCCGGATTTTTGCGATTATCTCATGCGGGATCCCAACAACCTGCCGGTTTACGACCACTTAAAGCTGCGCCCCGCCTGAAAAAGCCAGGGTTTGCAGTTATTGGATAATGTGCTATAATATATTGGCTTAAGTTTTAGGTTTTGAAACAAAAACTATTGTTAATAGCTTAAGGCAAAACCATTGCTAAGTGGTGTGTTGCATATTATGTATCAAAAAAGTTTAAAAACAAAATAAAAATATGGACAAAATTTCTAATTTGGCGCTGATTGCGCAGATGATAGATTCTGCCGAGAAGAATATCCAGTCAGCCAAGCAGATGCTTAAAGAACTCATGGGCGGGCCGGCGACTAAAGCCAATCTTGCGGCGCTTTCCGATAAGGCGAATGTCTTGATGGTTTCCGAAGGCGGCAAGGTAATTGAAGGCGTATTTGATGGCCAGAACATGATTGGTCCCGACAAGAAACAATATCCCGTGCCGGCCAACTATGCTTCCAAATCCAAACTGGTTGAAGGTGACGTGCTTAAGCTCACCATTGCCGAGGACGGCTCGTTTATCTATAAGCAAATTGGCCCTGTGGAAAGAAAGAAAATGCTCGGCATGCTTTTGGTGGATGAGCGCGGAGATTTCCGGGTCATAGCCGAGGGCAAGACTTACCGCGTTTTACTTGCATCCCTGACCTACTTTAAAGCTGAAGCCGGCGATGAAGTCACCGTGGTGGTGCCCAAAGACCAGGAAAGCGAGTGGGCAGCCGTTGAAAACGTCATTAAGAAAGGCAGCGCTTCAGGCCATTCCGATTTGGAGATGGAGGACTCGGAGAGCGGCGGCAAAGTTATTGTTGACGACGACGAGGAATTATAAAAAAACCGCGGGCCATAAAGCCCGTGGTTTAGTTTGGACAAATTTAGCAATAAAAAAAACACAATGGAAAATACCCAAGGCGTACCCGCTACGGGCATGAGCGAAAAACTTAATCAACTGCTGGCCAAATACCCCATAATCCTGCAACTGTTGAAGTTTGCAGCCATTGGCGTGATTAACACGGCCCTGGATTTTTTGGTTCTGAACTTTATTTCAAAAACGCTGAATATTTCTTCGGGCTTAAAGCTCGGCCAGGTGAATGTTGTGGGCTTTATCTTGGCCGTAATCCAAAGCTATTTCTGGAACCGCTATTGGGCTTTTAGTTTTGAAAAAACGGTCTCCGCCTGGAAAAGCTTCTGGCGTCTGGTTTTAATGGGAATTTTAGGTGCAGTCGCCCTGGCTGCCGTTCTTTTTGGAGCAAAGTATGCGGCTCCGGCCAATTACTACCTGATTATTACCCTGATGTTTTTGGTTTTGGAGGTTTTAATGTGGGAAGGTTTTGGTCTCTCAAAAAACTCGTCCATAAGCCAGGGTCAGAACCAGTTTATGCTGTTTTTTTTGGTGAGCATTGTCGGGCTGCTGATAAACAGCGCCCTTGTAGCCCTGCTTTCCAACTATTCCCCGCTGGCTTCGCAGCCGGGTTATGCGGACATAAACAAAAACATCGCTAAATTGGCGGCAACTCTGGTTTCCCTGGTCTGGAACTTTATTGGCTATAAGATTTTTGTTTTTAAGAAGCCAGTTAACCAGCCCTAATTTTTTTCCAAAACACCCCGGACTCGCTTACTTGCGCGGGTCCGGGGTGTTTGCTATTGCTTGGGTTGCCGCCTGACCTGGACCGGGATGCTGACCAGGGCAAGAATCAGCGCGGTAAGCAAGAGGCTGGAGGCGAGGGTGGTGAGGCCGGGAACAGCCGCAGC
>JAMDEL010000083.1 GCA_023487095.1 Patescibacteria group bacterium | reverse complement strand
ACGGACCAGTTGTGGTCCAATACGGCAACGAGACTTAATTAATACCTCGAGGCCCTGCTTCCAGGAAGCTTTATTAGATTTTCGTAAAGCGGAAAAGAAAAGGATTGAATGAAAAGAGAAAACATCAGGAACATAGCGATTATTGCGCACGTTGACCACGGCAAAACCACGCTCGTGGATGCCATGCTGAAACAGACCCATGCCGTAAAGGACGAAGGGGCGGACTTGATAATGGACAGCATGGACCTGGAGCGCGAACGCGGCATTACCATTAAGGCAAAAAACGCCTCTTTGGTTTACGAAGGCATCAAAATCAACATTGTTGATACGCCCGGCCACGCGGATTTTGGCGGCGAAGTTGAAAGGACTTTAAAAATGGCGGATGGCGTCTTGCTTTTGGTGGATGCCAAAGAAGGACCCATGCCCCAAACCAAATTCGTTCTAAAAAAAGCCCTCCAGCTCGGACACAGGGCGATTGTTGTCATCAACAAAGTAGACAAAGACGGCGCCGCCCCTGACGAAACCCTGAACAAAACTTTTGACTTATTCGTAAAACTTGGGGCGACCGACCACCAATTGGACTTTCCCGTTATTTACGCCTCCGGAGTCAAAGGCCTGGCTGACCCCGACTTGGAGAAATTAAAAACCGCCATAGCCGGACAAAAATCCCCGGATGTTTCTCCCCTGTTTAAGGCGATTATTGAGTACATTCCAGCGCCTGAAGTTTTTCCTGACCAGCCTTCAGCCCTGCAGATTTTGGCTCTGGCCTATGACAATTACAAAGGCCGCATGGGTATTGGAAAAGTCTATTCGGGCAAGATTGCCAAAAACCAGAACCTGCTTCTGGTAAAAATGGACGGCAGCCAAAACACGGCAAAGATTACCTCGCTCTCCATGTATGAGGGTTTAAAACAGATGGATGTGGAAGAAGCCGTGGCTGGAGACATTGTGGCCGTGGCCGGCTTTGAAGACATCCATATTGGCGACGTGCTGACCGACCCACAAAGCCCTGTCACCCTGCCTCCTGTAGACATTGAACCCCCGACAATAAAAATGACTTTCGGGGTAAACACCTCGCCTTTTGCGGGACGCGAAGGCAAATTTGTCACTTCCCGTAATTTGCGCGACCGGCTGATTAAAGAACTGGAAACCAACGTCGCCTTGAAAGTGGACGGCCTGGAACAGGGCAGCGATTCCTTTCTGGTCGCCGGGCGCGGCGAGCTGCATTTGGCGGTTTTGATTGAAACCATGCGCCGCGAAGGCTACGAACTCCAGGTTTCCCAGCCGGAAGTTATTTTCCACGAAGAGAACGGGCAAAAAATGGAGCCTTACGAAGTGGTAACCATAGACGTGCCTACGGATTACCAGGGTTCGGTAATTGAAGAACTGGGCCGCCGCGGCGGCGAACTCCAGCACATGGAAACCTTGCACACCAGCGAACTCCACGCGGAATACCTCATTCCCACCCGCGGCCTGATTGGCCTTAAAAACCTGCTCCTCACCCGCACCCGGGGCACGGTGGTCATTAACAACTTGTTTGACAGCTACAAGCCTGCGCACGAAATTGACCTTAAAGGCAACGAACATGGTTCGCTTATCGCATCCGAAGCGGGCGCATCCAACGCTTATGGCCTGAACAACGCCCAGGAGCGGGGTGTCCTCTTCATTGGCCCGGCAGTGGAAGTTTACGAAGGCATGGTGGTGGGCAAAAATTCCGTGGATACGGATCTGGAAATTAACATTTGTAAAACCAAGAAACTTTCCAACATGCGCTCCAAAGGCGCGGACGAAGCGCTCATCCTCACTCCTCCGCGGGAAGTAACTTTAGACTTCGCCTTGGAATACATTGGTCCGGATGAATTGGTGGAAGTAACGCCCCAGTCCATCCGTTTAAGAAAGCGCGTCCTTTCTTCCATTGAAAGAAAAAAGATTTACCGCCAAAGCAAATAGGCAAAATAAAACCCCCGTCCCGATTCATCGGGACGGGGGTTTTTAAATTTAGCTTACTGCGGAGTCGAGGTCGACGCGCCGCCGCTTGTGGTCGGAGCGGTCTGGCAGGGAGCCCAAGCGTTCTTAATGCTCGTATCGCGCGTATTTAAAGCAGCCTTGTTACCTTCCGTCCTAGTTCCCAGAACTGTTTTGATAGTGCTGTTCCTGGCGTCTAAAGCTGCCTTATTTGCCGACTTTCTGGCGTCTAAAGCTGCCTGGACAGCTGTCTTATAAGCATCATTGGCTGATTTTATTGAAGTTTTCCTGGCCTCCTGTGCTGTTTTCACTGAATTTCGGTACGTCTCGCGAATAGGATTTAACACCTCAGGGGAAGTGGTGGCCGCACTGGCAATGGCAGTGTCTCTAGCTGACTTCGCAGCATCCAAAGCTGCCTTATAAACACCTTGCGCGCTATCCAAAGCCGCCTTTCGTATGTCCCTGGCTGCCTTAATCGCCTTTAAATATGTTTCCGTGCTGGAAGCTGTTGTATTTCTGTATAACTCTCTCGCGTCCTTGGTGGCTTCAAGGTAAGTCTTGTCATTGGCCTTAACCGTTTCCCGATAAGCCTGGCGCGCCTGCTCGCCGCCTGCTCGGCACTGTTTAAGGTCTTCCGTTCGCTGCTTCACCTTGGCTTTCTGTTCTTCTCTCTGTTTTTCCCTCTCGGCTTTCTGCTGCTCAAATAAAGCCTGGCGTTCAGTCTTGGACTGGCTGGCCGAGTTGGTATCCGAAGTCACGGCAAAGGCCGTCAATCCGGAAAAAGCTAGGCTGGCCGAAACCGCTATCATGGTTCCGATCTTCGCCACCTGCAATTTGTTCATTTTTTTCTCCTACACACCCCGAATTTGGGGTTTATTTAATGCTATTACTATTATAGCATTGGTTAATTATTGGGTAACCTTAAATGTTTGCATCTAATACTACCCTTTTGGCAAAATTTTATTTCACTTAAGCAATAACTGGGAAAGGATTAAATCCAAAAGCACGCGGGGTGGTGTGGAGGAGGTTTTTAGCTCGGTATCCAAGGCTTCCAGTTTGGCCAGGGTTTGCCAAACTTTCTGGGCCGGAAAACGGCTGGCAATTTTTTTCATTACAAACAGCCGGCCGGGTTTCCAGCCGGTTTTCTCCAAAATTTCAGCTTCCGGCATGCGCCTTGAAGCCAAATCCTGGACAATGGCAAGATTCCTGAACTGCTCGGATAAAAGGGCGGAAAGCTGGATAACCCCAGCCTTCTGGTCAGCTCCGGCGGATTCGCGCAAAAAATTTTCAACCAAGGCCAGGGCTTTTTCCCGGTCATTATCGGCAATGGCATTGGCTATTGCTATGCTGTCCACCTCAACTTCCGCATGGACCAAATTTTCCACGTCTTCGGGCGCCACTTCCCTGCCGCTTGCCAGGGAAAGGAGCTTCCTAATTTCCGCGTCCGTCTGCCATAAGGAAAAAACTTCCTTGGTTTCAATGACTTTTCCCTGGATTTTAGTTTCTTCGAAATCGTCCCGGCCCAATTTTTTGGCCAAAGCCTCGGCTGCCGGAATGCTGAAAGCGCCGCCTAAAAGCTTTGCCCGCTTTTGTATCCAGTCGTCATATTTTCTCAAATGGGGCAGATCGAACTGCTCGATTCTAATCCCCGGGTAACCGATCATTTTTTTAACCAAGCCCCCCCGCTTGTCCAATTTTTCTTCAAGCAAGAAAACCAGATTCTGGTTTTTCACCAAAGCCTCCAGGGGCGGCATCGCCCGGCTGTTTTTCCAAAAACTTAAAACCGCCGGAAACCACAAAAGTCTTGGGTTTGGAAAACAGGTCCTGGTTTAGAAAAGCCGGCCAGGACAAACCTTCGGTTTCCGGCAAAAAAACCTGAATCTCCCCTGCTTTAGCTGCTATGTGTGCAGCTTGCAGGTATTCCCTTTTGGAAAAGTCATCTTGGCCTAAAAGCAAATAAAGCATAGCGGGGACTTGAAAAAAAACTCAAAATCTTGTATAATACGTAGGAATTTGTCTTGGGTCGGTAGCTCAGTCGGTAGAGCATCTGCCTCTTAAGCAGGGTGTCGTGGGTTCGATCCCCACCCGACCCACCAAGGAAAAAGTTGCGGACTTACTGGTCGGCGACTTTTTTCTTTTTAATCCGGCAAAGAACCCCTCCCGAATTTAAAAAAATATGGCGCGCCCGGCAGGATTTGAACCTACTACCTCGTGGTTCGAAGCCACGCGCTCTATCCAAATGAGCTACGGGCGCAACTCAGTTATTATATAAAAATCGGCCTGCTTTGGCCAATTTAAAAACCCCCGGAAAACGGGGGTTTATCTTTGGGACGGACGGAACGGGTTTTTGACTTCCGGGGTTTGGGGCTGGTAATTTCTTGCATCCGTGATTCTTTTCACCACCAGGTCATAATCGCTAAAATTCAGTTTGGTTTCAACCCCCGACTTAAGCGGCGGCGCCTTAACGGTCGGCCAAAGCACGTCCTGCAAGGCCTGTTGCGCTACAAAAAATTCATAAGCCAAAATGCCTAAAAAGACCAGCCAGAAAAGCGACCCCGCCTGCTTCTTTAAGCCGGAGGAAAACTTTTCAAACAAATTTTTTGTGTCAACTTTTAGGTTGGCCATATTCCAAAAAATTATTTCCTTAAATAAAAACTACCCACAAAATTGGCACTGACCTCAGTAGCCGAAAGCGTGCTCAAGGTAAAACCGTTAGTCTGAGTGGCAAAAGGCAGGTTTTCCATGGCCTGGGCGAATTCCAGCACTTTGGGGAAAGGCCCGCTGACTGAAATGTTAAGCGGCACCAAAATTATCTCCCCGCTTAAAGATTTAGCTTTAGGCGCGGTCTGGGACGTGCCGCTGGGCCCGGAAAGCTGCATTTTTATCCCCACCCTGTCGGCCAGGCCTTCAAAGAACCGGATCTCGTTTACCAGAGTCGTATCTTTGCTGTAAAAATCCTCAGGCTGCATATCTTTGCTCGCCAAAGTATCCAGGTCTTTTTTTGCCTTATTGAAACTGTCACGCTCAGCTTGCAATGCGGAAAGCTCGCTGTTTAAAGTGTCCAGCTTGGCCTGGGCCTGGGTGTTGGAATTTTCCACTATTTTAAAGCCATAAACAAACATGCCCACGGTCAAAAAAGCCCATACGGCCAGAGTCACATAGATTTTGGTGGTGTTCTTTTTGAGCTTCATGATATGGTTATTTCAAAAGTTCATCGTTAATTGAAAAAGTAAACTGGAACGGCACTTCAGTGGGCCTGACAATATGCTGCAACGGGTAGTCTACATTTTTGAAATTTTTGGTATCGTTCTTAATGGCCTTATAAAAATCCAAGACCGCGTCCCGGGTTGGGCTGAAACCTGAAACAACAACGGTTTTTTTGGTCGGGTCAATTACCAAAGAACTTATGCTTACGGAGTCCGGCGGCAAGACTGAAAAAGCCATAAGGACTTTCGAGAACTTAGGCGTGGCGTCCCCCATGTTTTTGTAATCCGCAATCAGGTTGTTTACGCCCTTAATCTGGGCTTTTAAGTCAGAGTTTTCTTTCTTGTTTACTTGCTGCTTGACCTGGTCAAGCCTGCCCTGGTAATCGGTAACCCTGCGCTGCAGCTCAAACTGGGCATAAACCTGGACGCCAATGACCACCACGAAGCTGAATACGGACAGCCAGACCGCGCTTAAAAGCCGGTGAAAAACCATTTCCTGGTAAAGGTCCTTAAGCCTAGACTTGGGTAATAAATTTATGACTTTTTGGCTCATATTTTAGATGTTTATGTCCAGGCCCCTGAGGCCGAGGCCGATCGCCTTGGTAAAACCCAGGGCATCGGTTTCATTTAAGGGCGGTTTTTTCATATTGGGCATATTAATCCATGGATGCCCCAATTCTACCTTAACCCCCATGTCCGCCATTTCACCGTTTAAAAATTCCGCCACGTTGGCCATTCTGGCGCTCCCCCCGCAGAGCAACACCTTGGCAACCTGGACGGAAGACCTTTCGTTGTGGAAACGGATGACATTTTTTATCTCAGCCCCCAGGTTGGTTAAAATTGGCAAAAGGCTGGTGCGGATATTCGGGTAATCTGCGGTATTGGCAAAACCAACTTTTCTTTTTATCTCCTCGGCTTTAGCCGATGAAACGCCTAAGGAGCGCGCTATGCCCTCCGTAAATGCGTTGCCGGCAATAGGGATAGACGAAGTAAATTGGGGCTGGCCCTGCTCCACCATAACCAAGGTGCTTCGGAAAGCCTGCAAGTCGGCAAGCAGCACCGTTTCTTTGCTGCCTGCGGCAACCAAAGCCCGGTGGCAGCTTTGCGATTCGGCTTCCAAGGCCACAGGCTTTAACCCCGCATTGTCCAAAACTTTCAAATAATTCTCCACAAATTCTTTCGGGGAAGCAATAATCAGGATATTTATCTTGTCGCCGGCCACGCCCAATTTCTGCCAATCCATATATACCTGGTCAAGCGGCATGGGAATGAAGTTCTCCGCCTCAAAAGGCACGGCCCCGTCAATCTCGCTGTCCGACATAAGCGGCACCTGGATAACGCGCACGAAGGACTTGGACTCGGGCAAGCTGGCCACCACGTACCGGGAATTTATGCGCCCAAATTGCGGTTTTTCCAAAGACTGTTTCAGTACATAAGAAAAAGTTTTCTCATCGGCCACCGCATCCGCCACAATCGCGCCCTTGGGCATGGGCGCGTAAGCAATCCCCTGCACTGCCGCGCCTTTGCCTTTCTTTTCAAGCATCATC
>JAMDEL010000026.1 GCA_023487095.1 Patescibacteria group bacterium | reverse complement strand
TGTTTGCTATTGCTTGGGTTGCCGCCTGACCTGGACCGGGATGCTGACCAGGGCAAGAATCAGCGCGGTAAGCAAGAGGCTGGAGGCGAGGGTGGTGAGGCCGGGAACAGCCGCAGCCAGGGCCAGGCATTCAAAGGTGAACTTGGATTTGCCCCAGATATTGGACCTGAACTCAGCCTTGTCAGCTTTGACGTTCTTGACCCACAGGTATACAAATGGAGCCAAAAAAATTAGAGTTTCCAAAGGCACGAGCGTCCAGAAGATTGCCTGGTTGAATACTGGCCTGTACACCACGACACAAACGAAGAAGAACAGCTTGTCACAGAGCGGGTCTATAATCGCTCCGTAAATCGTGGGACCGGTCTTTCTGGCCAGCATGCCGTCCAAGAGGTCGGAGAGCATGGCCAGTAAAAACAGGAATGCCACTGTCCAGGGGGAGTCGCTGTATTTCCAGACCAAGAGCCCTATGGGGAGCCTCGTCAGCGAAATCAGGTTAGGCAGGGTTAAGAGCCTGCTTTGGTTTGGGTTAAGCCCCGCCTTTGGAAGGAGGGGTTTAAGAATCGAAATGAGCAGGCGCTCAATTGAGGTATAGCCAAGAGTCAAAAACTTTTCAAGCATGTATCACCCCTCCTTTTAGAGATGAAAGAATATTATGCAATAAATATATATTTTTGTCAATTGCTTAGCTATTGTTTAGCAGGTAAAAAATTAATTTGTTATAATAACTTATATGGCTGTTTTATATAGAAAATACCGGCCGCAAACCTTTGCGGATGTCTTGAACCAAAAGTATATAATCAGAACCCTCAAAAACCAGGTTACGCGGGGGGAGGTTGCACATGCCTATTTGTTTACGGGCAGCCGTGGCGTAGGCAAAACTTCCGTGGCTCGGATTTTTGCCAAGGCGGTTAACTGCCAGAACCCCAAAGACGGGGAGCCATGCGGCGAATGCCCGGTTTGTCTTCAGGTGATGCAGGGGAATTTTTTGGATTTGGTGGAAATAGACGCGGCTTCCTATACTGGCGTTGACAACGTGCGCGATATTATTGAGCACGTCAGGTTTGCGCCGTCGGCGGGCAAATACAAAATCATCATCATTGATGAAGTGCATATGCTGTCCAAACCGGCTTTTAACGCGCTTTTAAAGACTTTGGAAGAACCGCCCAAGCACGCGATTTTTATTTTAGCCACTACCGAAATAGGCAAGGTCTTGCCCACGATAGTTTCCCGGACTCAGCGGTTTGATTTTAAGGCGCTGTCTGAAGCCGATATTGAACACCAGTTGAAGAAAATTCTGGAGCAGGAAGGGTCGGTTTTGCCCGAAGAGATTGTCGCTTTGGTCGCACAAAATGCCGAAGGCAGCGTGCGAGACGCGCTTTCTCTTTTAGGCAAAGTTTTGACTTTGGGCAAAGAGGCCACGGCGGAAGAATGCCGCCAGCTCTTGGGGATTACCGATTTGGCGCTATGTGAAGATTTGCTAGGGTTGATAGAAGGCGGTCAGGGCGCCGAGCTGCCGGCTTTTTTTGACCGGCTCTCCGAACGCGGTCAGGATTTTGTGGTGTTCAATCGGGACTTTTTGGAATACCTGCGCAAAGTTTTGGTTGAAAAAGTGGCAGGCAAAGGCGAAGAAGGCGCGACCGGGACAAAACAAGTCAAAACGGTTTTGGGCTTCAGTAAAAATTTTTCCGTGAATGATTTAATTTATACCACGCGCCTGTTTTTAAAATCTTATAAAGAAATCCAGGAAGCTTCCAACCCGCAGATTCCTTTGCTCCTAGCCGCTTTGGAAGCCGCGCTCAAGCGCGCCTTGAAGCCCGCAACGGCTTCCCCCGCAGGCAGAAAAGAGCAGGCGGCAAATGCCGTAGCCGAAGCAGTTCCTGGCAGCAGTGAGAATAACAAACCCCGGGATGCAGTATCCGAAACCGCCGTAAACAGTTTTTCAGCGGAGGAGCCTGCCAATTTGGACCAGGCGAGCCTGGAAGAGGTTTCTTTGGTATGGGCGAAGGTCATTGAAAATATCAGGAAACACAACACACCCTTGGCCAATTTGGTCAAAAATTCCTCGCTTTTGAGGGTGGAAAATGGCCGGGTAATTTTAGGGGTAAAATTCAAATTCCATAAGCAAAGCCTGGAAAGCCCAAAGAGCAGCGGGGTCTTTATGCAAGCGCTTAGGGAAGCCAGCGGGAAAAATTTGGGGATATATGCTACAGTTATAAATGAGAGCCCCGCTGAGGCGGACGTTCCAGGCTCCGGCCTGGCAGACGCACTCACGTAATACGGCGGGGAATTGATAGATTAAATTTAAGCAAAAAATAAAAAATTAATAAAAATATGCTAGAAACCAAACAACAAAAGCAGTATTTTTTTACCGCTTTAGCTCTGGTGGCAGTCCTGGCCGTGGTGACTTTTTGGAACCGGCCCAATTTCAGCTACCAAGAAATAAAAGTGCCCAATAAAACCAAGCCAGTGGTTGACCAGCAGGCTTATTTGAAGTACTTAAGCACCCTTCAGGTTGACCCGAAAGCCAGCAAAGAGCTTTTTCAGCAGATAATTACCAAGGACGACATTAAGAAAGAGGTGGAGGACGAGCTTAATGTAGGCCAGACGATTGTGCCGCCCCAGGTGCCGGATAAAGATATAAAGCTTGCCAAGAAGTCGGATGCCCAGGCAGTGACGGATTATTTATCCGTAAGCACCGGGATTGCGATAAACTTTAACAATAAAGCCAAGCAGCTCAGCGAAGCTATCTTTAGCGGTGACACTTCGGTTATAGATAAAGCTGCCGAGCAGTATAAAAAAAGCTACCAGGAACTGGCTCAGATTGATGTGCCCAGGGACGCGGCGGTCCTGCATAAATCTTTGCTGACTTCGTATATGTCTTACGGCAACCTGCTTGATACGGCCAAGTCTTACAACCCCGACTCCGAACAGGCTACCTGGCCGAAGGTCTACCAACAGTACGCCGTTATTAATGATCAGTCCAAAACCTATTCTGACGAACTGGACAAGCTAAATACCAAATTTAATCTGGCCAATGTCCCTATTACGCCGTATTACGTGGAAAAAGACAGTGAGGGTAATAAGTCCTTTGTGTTTATAAAAACCGCGCATGCAATTTTCGGCCTCGGCGATTTATCCATCACCATAGGCGACATTCCCAGGATCATTATGGATGCCATAAAAGAGGGTTTGGTCGCTTCCTTCTCCAAATTTATGGCTTCTTTCCTCGGCAAGCTGGTGGACAAGATTGAAAAAAACTATATGGTAGCCAACTTCATGTACTATTCCGACGCATTAATTTCGGGGCAGTATATGAACGACTATTTAAATAAATACGTGGATGATAATTTGGACCGGCAGATTATTAAGAAATTCGTTCCCCAGTTTAACTGCAACAAGAAGGATCCGAACCTTAAAGCCGTGTTTGAGGCCAAGGCCGGCGATTACCTGGGCTTTAATCCGGACGATGTCAGCCCCACTGACCCGGAGTACTACCAAAAAATGGCAAAGGTGGGCAACTTCCTGGCCTCCCCAGACGGCTGGAATCTCCACTATGACGATTTAGCAAACCAGGCAAAAAGCGAGTCGGAAAAGTCTGCGGAAAAAGAGCTGACCAGTTCCGGCCTTAAAACGCCCAGGGATGCGGTCAATCACAGCATTTCCAGTTCCATCAACGCGATTGTCAGTGGTGAGAAAGCCGCTATTCAGTCCATGATTCAGTTAGGCATAAACAATGCGAGCAGCTTTATTAGCGCCTTTGTTGCCCAGCTGACAGAGCAGCTAACCACAAAATTTGTTTTCAGGGGAGTGGTTTCCGGCAACGGCACCGTGGGCGTGCTGAAAGAGCAGCCAACCTGTTTGGCCACGGCTCAAATGCAGGTGGTCTTGCCCGCCGACGGAACCCAATACGAGACCCCGCCCCCTCCGCCCAGCCAACAAGAAGTGCTGCTTCAGGAACAAGTAACTGCGTGTATTGACCAGTCCAATTATAGTTCTGACTGCTTAAGCAAGGTCAATGAATTTAAAGGTTCGGGATGCAGCGGCAGTGAAAATGCGAGCCTTTGCGCTTCCGTAGACGATTATTTGAGCCGGGCACCGCTTAGGAATCTCACTCCGTAGTTTGCCTTAATCCAACCAGGATTTTTAAAGCGCCTTTTTTGAAAGGCGCTTTAAAATATGGTATAATAAATTGACTAAAGAACCTATTTGAATCAAAACCAAAGAGCATAAATGAAGATTTTAGGCATTGATTACGGAGAAAAAAGAATTGGGTTGGCAATTTCCGATGAAAGCCGGACTTTTGCCAGAGAATTGGAAATTTTGTCGCCCAAAGAATTCTGGCAACGGATAAGCAGCCTGGCAAAAGAGGAAGAGGTGGAAAGGATGGTTTTGGGTTGGCCTATAAATATGGCAGGCAAGGAAACCAAGAAGACCCGGGAGGTGGAGAAATTCAGGATTGAACTGGAGAAAGCCTGTGCGGTTCCAGTGGATGTTATGGACGAGAGGCTGACTTCGGTCATGGCACACAACTTGCCCGGAGGCAAAAAAAATGTAGACAGCTTGGCCGCCCAGATACTGCTTCAGAATTATTTGGACAAACATAAACACCAAAATAGCTAAATGTCTGAATTTAGACAAAACCCAATATCAAAACACTGGGTCCTGATCGCCCAGAACCGGGCAAAAAGGCCGGAAGACTACAAGACGTATTCTGTCATGGAAGGCTTGCCGGAATTGGACAAGAAGTGCGTATTTTGTCCCGGCAACGAGGCTTTAAATACCGAGCTCTACAGGTTTCCTTACGGGAAGAACTGGGAGATTAGGATTATACCCAACAAGTTTGCGGCACTTGAGCACACCGCGCTTTACCGCCATAAGAGCTTTTACACTTCGCATTCCGGGGACGGCGACCATGAGGTAATTATTACCCGCAAGCACAATGAACCGGTGGCTTTGCAGTCTATTGCTACGGTTGAACTGACCTTGGAAACTTTTATTGAAAGGATGAACCTGCTCTCCAAGCATCCGGAACTTGCCTACGTCCAGATTTTCCACAATCACGGCCGGGATGCGGGAGCTTCGCTTATTCATCCGCATTACCAGCTTATGGCCACGCCGATTGTGCCGCCGCACGTGCATGATGAAATTATGGGCTGTTACCACTATTACCAGCAGAAGCACGCTTGTATTTATTGCGATATTATCAAGGAAGAGCTGGAGGTGGGGGATAGGGTGGTTTATGAAAGCGAGCATTTTGTGGTCTTGTCGGCTTATGCGGCTAGGAAGCCGTTTGAAACCTGGATTCTGCCAAAAAAACACGGCGCCAGGTTTGAGGAAATTTCCAAAGAGGAATTAAAGCACCTTGCTTTTTTGCTCAAAGTCATGTTGGGCCAGCTTTACACCAAGCTTTCCGATCCGCCGCTCAATTTTTATATCCACACCATGCCTTTGAAAAAGCAGCAAAGCGACCATCGGCACAATGCGCAGGAAGAGAAGGCTTACCATTGGCATTTGGTAATTTTCCCGCGGCTGACCATCTGGGCGGGCTTTGAGTATGCCACAGGCATCCCAATTAACCCGATTCCGCCGGAAGTTACGGCCAAGTTTTTAAGGGGCGAATAAAATTATTCAGGCTTAAGTTTAAACAAGATGAAAAAACTCATTGTTGCGAACTGGAAACTGAACCCGCCAACGCTGAAAGAGGCGAAAAAATTGGCGGCGGCTATAGTTAGGAAATCCAAGCACGTTTCGGTGGTTTGTCCGCCGGCCGGGTTTCTGTCCGGCATAAGTTTTCCCCGGCTTGGCGCGCAGGATTGTTTTTGGGAGAACCGGGGCGCTTACACGGGCCAGGTCTCGCCGGTCCAGCTCAAATCTCTAAAAGTAAAATATTGCATAGTCGGGCACAGCGAGAAGCGCCTGCTCGGGGAAACCGATGAAATGGTGAACGCCAAGGCCAGGGCCCTTTTGGAGCAGGGTATTACTCCGGTCTTGTGCGTGGGTTTCGGCACCAAGGTGGAACAGGACGATTTGGAGGTTACCGATATTTTAAAAACTCAGCTAGAAATGGACCTTAAGGGTCTAGATGCCTCAAAAGTCATTGTGGCTTATGAGCCGGTCTGGGCAATTTCCAACGGCGACCCTTTAGCGACCAGCAAGGTTGCCTCTCCTGAGCATGCGGAAAAAATGGCCATCTTTATCAAGCACAGGTTTGGGGTGGGCAAGGTTTTATACGGAGGCAGCGTAAACCCGTACAACGCCAAAGGCTATCTAGACCAGCCCAATATAGACGGGCTGCTGCCGGGCGGGGCCAGCCTCATACCAAAATATTTTAATCAGATAATAAATTTATAAATATGCTTTATTTAGGCTCGGGACCACGGCGGTTTTGCCCTGAAGGAAAAAATAAAAAGTTTTTTGCTTTCCCGCAAAATTAGCTTCACGGATATGGGCCCTTATGCAGTGGACCCGGCTGACGACTATCCGGATTACGCAAAAAAAGTCGCCCAAAAAGTCGCCCAAAATCCCGCGCGCAATGTTGGACTGCTGCTTTGCCGCAGCGGGCAGGGGATGTGCATTGCGGCCAATAAAGTAAAAGGCGTGCGCGCTGTTTCCGCTTGGAACGAAAAACTGGCCTACTCCACGCGCAACGATGATTTTGCCAATGTTCTGTGTTTGGCCGGGGATTATTTGAAATCGGCTGAGGCCCAGAAGATTTTATTTAAGTTTTTAAGCACCGAATAAAATTATTCTGTC
>JAMDEL010000052.1 GCA_023487095.1 Patescibacteria group bacterium | reverse complement strand
CCCGTGGACGGCTTACAGGGTGGCCGGAAACTTAATAAAAAGCCACAATATTTTGAGCGGGAAACTGAAGCTAATGACCGGCAAGCCCGTGAGCATAGCTTTCCACTTATCCGACCTCCAGCCCGCGAATTTTTGGGCGATTTTCACCACCGACCTTTTGCACTACTTTGCCAACGAGTACTTTTTAAAGCGCACTTTAGGGGCCTGCGATTTCATTGGCGTGAATTACTATAACCACCACCATGTGGGCTTTTTAGGGCCCAGGAAGCACAGCCACAGCGGGCACGAAGAGACCGATGTGGGCTGGGGCATACACCCGGAGGGCTTTGAGCGCGTGTTGCTTTCTCTGAAAAAATACAAAAAGCCCATTTACGTGACGGAAAACGGCTTGGCGGACGCGGGGGACACTAAGCGGGAGAAATTTATTGTGGACCACGTGCGCTTTATGCACCGCGCCATTGAGCAGGGCGTGGACGTAAAGAGCTACTTGTACTGGTCGCTTATAGACAACTTTGAGTGGACGGACGGTTTTGGCCCCAAGTTCGGGCTGGTGGCAATAGACCGGGAAAATGAATTTAAGCGGCGCGTCAGGCACAGCGCCTTAAAGTACGCGGAAATCTGCAAAAATAATTATTTGAATGAATAGGTTATGGTGACTTTCCTCATCATTGTCCAGTATCTGGTGGCCGCGAGCGTGGATATTTTTGACAAATTCCTTATTTCCAAACGGAAAATTGAGCCGTTTGCCTACACCTTTTTCACTTTGGCGCTGGGGCTGTTGTATTTGGTCATTTGGCCCTGGGTTTACGAGCCTCTGCCTTTCCGTGAAATTTTGGTCAACCTTTCTTCGGGCCTGATTTTTGCACTTACCCTGTATGTGTTTTTTAAGGCCCTGTCCGAGGGCGAAGTCAGCCGGGTCATTCCCTTTGTCTTTGGCTTGGTGCCCGTGTTTGATATGCTCTTTGTCTGGCTTACGGGCAGGAACGCCCTGTCCTTGCCGGAGCTTGCCGCCCTCTGCCTGCTATTGCCGGGAGCATTGCTCATTTCCTACCGCAGGGAAAACTTTAGCGCCAAGCACATTGGCACGAAAATTTTGGCTTCCTTTTTGTTCAGCCTGGATTACGCGGTCTGGCAGTACGGCAACACCACGGGCAATATGCTAAACCACCTCATGTGGGACCGGCTGGCGGCTGCGGGCATTGTCATTTTGCTTTTGGCTTTCCCGTATTTCCGCCATCGCGCCTTGAAGCACACCCATGTGGCCAAGAAAAAACAGACCACCTGGCTGTTCTTGCTCAAGCAGGCCGTGGGCGGGCTGAACTTTATTTTTTTCAGCTGGCTTTTGGTGGTGGGGAAAATCCCACTGGTCAACAGCTTGCAGGGCTTTAGGTACCTGTTCCTGCTCCTGTTCAGCCTGTTCTTGAGTCACAAGTACAGGCACATTTTGGACGAGGATATAAACCGCCACACCATAAAACTGAAGTTCGCGGCCTTGGGTTTAATTTTCCTGGGGACTTTAATCTTGTTTTGGTTTTAGGCTATGAAAAAGTTTTTTAAATGGTTGTGTGTTGTCGTCGGGGTCATTTGGCTTCTGTGTTTTGTGCTGACTTTATTTGCGGGCAAGAAAGCGGACAAAATAGTTTACGGCGCGACTTTCAGCTACCCGTACGCGCAGAGCCTGGGACTCAATTGGAAAGAAACCTATATTGCCATGCTTTCGGAATTGAATTTGAAATACGTGCGCATCCCCGCGTACTGGAACGCCACGGAGCCCAAACAGGGCGAGTTTGATTTTTCCAATTTGGATTTCCAATTGAATGAGGCCAAGGCACACAACGTAAAAGTTCTGCTCGCCGTGGGCCGGCGCTTGCCCCGCTGGCCGGAGTGCCACGAGCCGGGCTGGTTTAAGGATTTGCCTTCCCCGGCTTCGGCGGAGAACGCGCAAATGGCCTACGTTGCCGCCGTGGTCTCCAGGTACGCGGGCAACTCCGCGCTCTACGCGTGGCAGGTGGAGAACGAGCCTTTTCTGGACGGGTTCGGGGAATGTCCCAAAGCGGACGCCGCACTTTTGGACAAGGAGATTGCCCTGGTCAGGAGCACTGACCCTGCGCACCCCATACTTATTTCCGACAGCGGCGAGCTTTCCCTGTGGATAAAATCCGGCAAAAGGGGCGACCTGTTCGGCACCACGCTTTACCGCTTTGTTTTTTCCGATGTGTTTAAAAGGTATTGGGTCAACTACATCCCGTATTGGTTTTACCGCGTAAAAGCGGGGGTTTTGCGCATCTTAAACCCGGGCAAGCCCATTATGATAGTGGAGCTCCAGGCCGAGCCGTGGACCACCAAGGGCATTTTAAAGACGCCCATAGAAGAGCAGTTTATGACCATGAGCACTAAAAAATTTGATACAATGATAAGTGTAAGCAAAGCCACGGGTTTTTCGCCCCAGTATTTGTGGGGCGCGGAGTGGTGGTACTGGATGAAGCAGAACAGCCACCCCGAATTTTGGGACAAGGTCAAACAATTAAGCCAATAGGCTATGGAAAAAACAATTGGCCTGGATATTGGGGGCACTAAAATAACCGGCATTGTCTGGGACGGCAAGGCAATAGTCCGCGAGCTGACCATTGTCACCCCCAGGACGCTGTTTGAGTTCAGGCACAACCTGGGCAAGCTGGTCAATTTCCTGAAAGGCAAGGACAAAATTTCCCGCTTGGGCGTGGGCATGGCCGGCTATGTGGACAGGAAAAACAAAAAAATTTTGGCTTCGCCGAACATCCGCTACATCCAGAATTTTTCTTTTCCCATAAATTTTAAGGAATACGGGTTTAAGAAAATTTTTGCAGACAACGACGCCAGCTGTTTTTTGCGCGCGGAAATGGCCATGGGCCAGACCAAGGGCCTGAAAAACGTTGTCGGGCTGATATTCGGCACGGGCGTGGGCGGGGCGTTTTATTTGGACGGCAGGCACTACCGCGGTTTTGAAAATCTGGGCGGGGAAGTGGGCCGCTTGCCTTTTGGCTACAATACTAATTGGGAAAAGGAATACCAGAAAGCCAGGGACAAGCGTGATTTTAAGCAGCTTGGCATCCTGACAGCGCAGGCTTTGTACGGCCTGACCAACATTTTAAACCCGCAAGCTTTTGTAATTGGCGGATCCGTGGCCGTGGTAGAAGGCAAGAAATTTTTGCCCCACGTGAGGAAGGAACTGAATACCGCGCTCTCCGGCAAGCAGTCCGTGCCGGAAATTTTCGTTTCCAAATTAACCAATGCCGGGGCCATTGGGGCGGCATTGCTGGACAAATAATTTATGAAGAAAATTGTTTTGCTTTTGGGTCTGGTCGCGCTTCTGGCAGCGGCCTGCCAGAAAGTGGCACTAAAAAAAGAAACCCCTTCCAGCCCCAAAGAGTCATACGAAACTTTGCCGAAATAAATACGGAATTTTTAAAACCCCCGTCCCGGTAAATCGGGGCGGGGGTTTTTGTTATTCATTTTCGTCTTCTTCCTCATCCTCGTCGTCATCTTCAAATTCGTCTTCCTTGCCTTCAGTTTCGTTTTCAGGCGCTGTCTCTCCCGTGGTAATTTCGCTTTTTACTTCCGGGCCGGAATTGTTGCCAATTTCTTCGGCCGCATCCAAAGCCGGGGTTTCGGGCAATTTAATTTGCTGGACCAGGTCTTCAAAAGCGGGCAGGTCTTTTACGGAGGAAAGTCCCATATGCTGCAAAAATTCCGTGGTGGTCTGGTAGTAAACGCTCCTCGCGTCATTGGGGTTGGAAATTTTTTCTATAAGCCCGCGCATCAAGAGGTGCCTTAAGCTGTACTGGGAATTGACGCCGCGGATGGCCTCAATTTCCGCTTTGGAAATGGGCTGGCGGTAGGCAATAATGCCCAAAACTTCCACTGTGGCATCGGTCAGCTTTTCCCTAAGTTCGGTGTTTAAAAAGTTTTTGACCTGCGTGGAGTTTTGGGGGTTGGTGGACATCTGGTATTGGCCGTTGCTTTCCAAAATTACCACGCCATCGGTGCGCTCCTTGGCAAGCTCCTCCAGCGCGGCTTTAACTTCCGGGAGGGGCTGCTCCAGAATTTTGGCAAACTCTTTGGCGGAAACGGGCTTGCTGGAAACAAAGAGCAAGCTTTCCAAAACGGATTTTAAATGTTTCTGTTCCATAGGAGATAGAGGCCAATAATAATTAAAATGGAAGAGTATAAAATAACCTGGCCCTTTGGCCCGAAAAGGCTTTTAGGCACTTCGGACGGCGGCGGCGCCTTGAGCAGCTTATATTTGAAAAGCAGGCCTAAGGTACGGTTGTAAATGCTGTCTACAGCCAAACTGCCGTAACTGACGCCGGCGAGCATGAATACGAGGCCAATAATAGTTTTACTCATAAGTAACAGTTTCCTTTTGCTCGTATTTCTTTATGACCACGTCTTCAAACAGCCCTTCTTGGTCTGCGGTAAAAATCCGCTGTTTAATGAGTTCTAAAAGCGCCAGAAAAGTGACAATTACCTCGGACTTGTTTTTAGCGGTCTTAATCAAATCGGAAAGCCGGGTTTCCACTTGCTGGCCCAGGTTTTCCTTAAGCAGGTTGATTTTTTCCTGGATGGATACCGCTTCCTTGACTTTGGCCTTGGGCAAGTTATCCAGCTCCTTAAGCGCATTTAGGACCCGCTGGATGGAATGGTGGAGCCGGTTTGCATCCACAGTGGGGTCAGGGAAGAAATTGATGCGCTGTTCAAAGGTCGGGGTTTTTAAAAAGCCCTGCTTGCGCTTGTTGTCCAAATGCTTTAAGTGCTTGCCGACTTCCTTGAATTTTTTATAGAGAATCAGGCGGGATTCCAGGTCCGCCGCGCTTTCGCCTTCATCGTCAAAATTTTCCACTTCCAAGGAGGGCAGTATGGCCTTGGATTTTATAACCAGAAGCTTGGCTGCAATGGACAAAAAATCCGCCAGCACCGTAGGGTCCAAATGCTCCAGTTCTTTTATGTATTGCAAAAACTGCTCCGTGACCTCTGCCAGGGCAATGGTGGTTATGTCCAGCTTTCTTTCTTCAATCAGGGAGAGCAGGAGGTCTAAAGGGCCTTCAAATTGTTGGAGCTTAACTTTATCCATTATTTTTTGGCCTTGGCAAAAGCGCCCTTTATGGGCTTGACCAGCTTTTCAAAATCTTTGGGCGAAATTTCTATGCTGTGGGTGTAGGAGCCGGCCGAAGCCACAATCTTTTTGGCTTTAGCCATGCTTTTGTCCAAAAGGGTCTGGAGCTTATACAAATGCCCGAACGGGTGCAGGAGGCCGACTTTGGTCTTTAGGTATTTGGTAATGTCTTTTTCCGTGGCCATGGAAACCTTTTTGGCATGGAGCGCTTTTTTAATGCCCGAAAAGTCCACATATTTGCCCGCAGGCAGGACTATGAGCACAAAACTTTTGTCCGCTTTGACCAAAACTACCTTGGCGATTTCGGCAAGTTTCTTTTTGGTGGTCTGGGCCGCATCGTGCGCCGTATAAACCACCTTATGCTCAATTACGCCAAACTTAACCTTGGCCGCAGTAAGCAGTTTGGTAATGGAGTTTTCAAAAGCCTTGATTTGTTTTTTAATTTTGGCTTTTGGTTTTTTGCCTGCCCCGTTAAACTTTTTTCGTTTAACCGGGGGTGTTTTTTTCTTGGGCATATTTTTGCAGGGTTATTTTTTTGGCAAATCCAGTTTAATGTGGAGTTCCTTGAGCTGTTTTTCTTCCACCGTGCCGGGCGCGCCCATCATGACGTCTTCGGCCGAACCGTTCTTGGGGAAGGCAATAACTTCGCGGATGTTGGGCTCGTTTTCAAGGAGCATGAGCAAGCGGTCTATGCCCGGGGCAAAACCGCCGTGGGGCGGGGCGCCAAATTCAAAGGCTCTTATCATAGCACCGAATTTTTCGTCCACCACTTCCTTGGAGTAGCCCACAATCTCAAAAGCCTTGTACATGATTTCCGGGTTAAAGTTCCGTATGGCGCCCGAAGACAATTCCAAGCCGTTGGCAATAATGTCGTACTGGTAAGCGCGTATGGAAAGCGGGTCCTGTTCGTTAAGCGCTTTTAGTCCGCCTTGGGGCATGGAAAACGGGTTGTGCATGAAGTCTATTTTCTTTTCCTTGTCGTTGTATTCGTACATGGGGAAGTCGGTAATCCAGGCCCAGGCCACAAGGTTCGGGTCTTTTAACCCGAACATGTCGCCGAGCGTGGAGCGGAGCTTGCCCAGGACTTTGTTGACTACATCCTTGTGGTCAGCGCCAAAGAAAATAATGTCGCCAGTCTCGGCCTTGGTCTTTTGGATAATGCTTTGTTTTTCCTCTTCGGAAAGGAATTTTAAGATTGGGGACTTGACGCCTTCTTCAGCCATAACAATGTAAGCCAAGCCGCCAGCGCCTTCTTTTTTCACCAGTTCAGTCAGTTCGTCAATTTGGCTGCGCGTGAGCCGGGCGCCGTCTTCGCATTTTATGGCCTTGACCACGCCGTTATTTTTTATGGCATTGCCGAAAACGCTGAACGAGGTGTTTTTAAGCTCCTCGGTCAGGTTTACCATTTGCATGCCAAAGCGCAAGTCCGGGCGGTCAGAGCCGTACTTATCCATGGCTTCTAGGTAAGGCAAGCGGGGAAAAGGCTTTTGTAAACATTTTTTGCCTGCAAAATTTTCCGTGAGTTCAATAAACAAAGGTTCCAAAGCCTGGAAAACCACTTCGTCCTTGTCCGCAAAAGCAATCTCCAAGTCCAATTGGTAAAATTCGCCCGGAGACCGGTCGGCCCTGGGGTCTTCGTCCCTGAAGCACGGCGCAATTTGGAAATACTTGGGCACGCCGCCGACCATTAAGAGTTGTTTGAATTGCTGGGGCGCCCAA
>JAMDEL010000082.1 GCA_023487095.1 Patescibacteria group bacterium | reverse complement strand
GATTCGGGTTCGGGTTCGGCGCGGGTTCCGGATTCGGGTTCGGGTTCGGCGCGGGTTCCGGATTCGGGTTCGGGTTCGGCGCGGGTTCCGGATTCGGGTCGGGAGCGGGAACTACCGGCGGCTGTCCTTCTCCACGGTTGCGGAGGAAGAACCACCAGCCAGCGAACCCGGCGGGAATGAGCAGAAGGAGCCACCACATCCAGTTACTGTCGGATGCGGGGCCGGACTTCTTTAGAGCATCGAACTGCTTCTGCAGGTCATCGGTTTTGGCTTTGGCCGCAGCCGCATCGGCTTTGGCCTGGGCGGCGTCCTTCTGAGCCTGGACGCTGGGGTTTTCAACGATCGGATACTGCCCAACCGCCGAGGGAACGAACGTGACAGCGAGCGCTGCCACGAGAACCAACATCATCAACTTCGTACGCATACGTTTCATCTCCATGGAGTGTCTAGACTAACATCTCGGTTTTGGAAGCGCTGTTAAACGCCCCCAGAAAAATTCGCCAGAGGACCTCTGCGCGGCTTCGGAACACATAGGTGTCCTCTGCAATAAAGGGACAAAATTTGCCCGTTTGTCGCAAAGGACACCAAAAAACTAAGTAGCACTTATTCCTCCTACGGAATAAAAAGGTACATTTTGCCAAAATTGGCAGGTTTTTACACTGACAATTTTGACCCACTATTATAGCAAAAAAAAGACATCTTGTCAAGAGTTAGGCCAAAATAAAGCCTTAAATAGGCCAAGTTTATATAAAACCGCTTTTTTTGAGAGATAAAATTGACATTAAAAAACCCCTCTTTTCAGGGGTTTAAGCTTAAATCTAACAACTTTCAACTTTTATCCGGTCAAATAATTTGCAAAGCGAATTAAAATTCAAAAGAATTTTATTTGACGGGTGAATCTATTATGGCAGAAACTATGGCAGAAACGATTTAAACCAATTTTTCACCTTTTCGGTTTTAGGGTGTTTTAAGAACTTATTGATAGTTGAGGACAGCGAGGCATCCGAGCTGCCGCCGAATTCTTCACCCCAAAGCGCCAAGCCTGAAACTGTGGCAAAACTTGGGTCCTGGACCCGGTCAATAATCGTGGTAATGTTCTGGAGCTTGCCAATAGTCACGGGCAAGCGCAAGTGCTTTTTGGCAAAGTCCGCCACACCGGGCAAATTGGCTCCCCCGCCGGTCAGCACGACGCCGGCCGGCAGCTTGCCGTCGCGGGAAATCTTTTTAAGTTCCGCGTTAACCATGTTAAAAATTTCCTCTAAGCGGGCTTCAATAATCTCTACTACATAACTCCGCGTGGTGCTCTGTTCTTCGGAAGGGTCAATTTTGGAAAGGTCTATTTCTTCGTCCCTAGAAACCATTTTAGGTTCGGAATGGCCGTACTCCAACTTTACCCGTTCGGCGGTATCAATGCTGCACCTTAGGCCAATGGCGATATCATTGGTAATATGCTGGCTACCCACTGGCAAAACCACGGTGTGAACCAAATCACTTTCTTCAAACACAGCCAGGCTGGTCGTGCCTGCGCCCAAATCCACCAGGCAAACACCCAAATCTTTCTGCCTTTTGTTAAGTACGGCCTCGCTGGCACCCAAAGGCGCGAGCACCAAGTCTTCCACTTCAAGGCCCGCCTGCATGACCGCTTTGGTCAGATTTTTTACAAAAGGCAAGCCAGCCTGAACAATTATACTGTCCACCTCCAGGCGGATGCCGCTCATGCCCAGCGGGTCCCTGATGCCGGTCTGGCCGTCCAGGGAAAAAGTCTTCGGGAAAACGTGGACGACTTCGCGGTTTTGCGGGATGGAAATAGCCTGGCTGGCATCTATACAACGGACGATGTCGGCTTCGGAAATCTCTCCGTCCGCGCGGGACACGGCAATCACCCCGTGCGACTGGAGCGCTGAAACATGGCTGCCCGAAACCGAAACATTGGCCGAAGCCACCGGCACGCCGGTCATGCGCTCCAGCCGTTCCAGGCTTTTGGAAATACAGGAAACAGTTTCTTCTATATCCACGATAACGCCGCGCCGCACCCCGTGCGACTCAACTTCAGAAGCCCCGATGATATTGAATTCGTTTTTTTCCTGGTTATATTTGGCCTGGACCGCCCGTACCGCGTGGGTACCGACATCCAAACCGACAATGTAATGTTCTTTTGGCATGTTGCGAAGTACTGCTTCCGAACTTAGCGAAAAGCTGTAAGCTTACTTTAATTTCTCTTTTAAAACTTTGGCCAAAACCGCGCCATCAGCACTCTGCCCGGCCTGGGCTTTTAAAAGGCCCATGGCTTTGCCGAAATCGGCAGCCTTAAAGCCATTTTCAGTAACCAGTTTTTCAGCCATCTCGGCAACCTGGTCTTCATTAAGCTGGGGCGGAAGGTATTTTTCCAAAATCCTTGCCTCGGCCAGCTCCTTTTGGGCCAATTCCTGGCGGCCCCCTGTGGTATAGCTCTCCGCTGCTTCCTTGCGCCGCTTCACCTCTGACTTCACCAGAGACAAAATATCATTTTCCGCCAACTCTTTCATTTTGGCAATCTGCTCGTTCTGGATCCGGGTTTTAAGACCCCTTAGGGTCTCTACCGCCATCTGGTCCTTGGCTTTAATGGCAGTCACCAATTCAGTTTCAATTTGTGAAAGGCTTAGCATTTTTATTTCAATTATGGCTGATAATTGGATAGCTTGTGGCAAAAACCACCAGCTATCTGTCATGAGTCATAATTACCTGCGGCCGAACTTTTTGATGGGGCGCATCAGCTTTTTCTGCTCTTCCTTTTCGGTGCGGATTTGGGAACGGCGCCTGGCGGCGACTTTCTGCAAATTGCGGGATTTGGGAGATTCAAAAAAACGGATTTTGCGGGCGCGGATAAGCACGCCGCTCTGTTGGATCTTGCGGTTAAAGCGCCTCAAAAGGCTGTCGAAGGATTCGTTGTCTTTGCGCTTGACTTCTACCATGTTAAAAACTCACTCTCCTTTCAGGTTAACAGATAACCATACTATACAGAATTTGTCGGGTTTGGTCAAACCTAGGCTTGAAAGCCCGGCCAAAATCCCGAAATTAAAATTGCCCGGCTCCGAGCCGGGCAATTATTGTGCTTCTTACTTCAACCTTCCAAAAACTTTCCGCCTAGCAGATGTAAATGCAGGTGGGGTATAACCTGGCCGCCATCCTTGCCCACATTAAACATCAACCGGTAGCCAGTCTCATACACGCCGTATTTTAAAGCCATCTTCCTGGCAATGTTAATCATGTGGCCGGCCAGGTCTTCCTGGGAATCCTGAATGTGGTTTATGGAAAGAATGTGTTCCTTGCTGACAATTAAAAGGTGGACGGGCGCTTTGGGCAGAATATCCTTAAACACCACCACTTTGTCGTCTTCATAAAGCAGTTCTTTGTCCAAAGTCTTGTTAACTATGCTGCAAAATACGCAATCGTCCATAAAAATCCTTGAAATTAATTACTTGCCAAGCCGTTTTTTTACCTCTTCCACTATTTTATCATAAGAAATGACTTCCTGCATGCCGGATTTAACGTCGCGCAAGATGACCATTTCATCCATGGCTTCCTTCTGTCCCATAATCAGCGCGATCGGGGCTTTAAAAACCTGCGCGGCCTTAAGCTGGTTTTTCACTCCGGCGTCGCCGAAGTGGTCGTACACCGAAATCTTGCTGGAAATTAAGTCGCGGAAAAGCCGCAAAGCTTTTTTGGAAGCCAGCTCGCCTAAAGGCACCAAAAAGACCTCGTTCGTCTGTTCGCGGGTGACTGTAACCCGGCTGGCGGCTAGCAGCTCGTAGACGCCGGTCAGGCTGCCGTAAAAACCGAAAGCGCAAAAGTTTTTTCCGCAAATGCTCTGAATCATGCCGTCGTGGTAGCCGCCTTCGCCCAAAACCTGGACGCCGGTTTTGGTTTTGTACTTAATGACAAAATTGGTCCGGCTGTGCCCATTGGGCCCGCTGTACAAATGGTTCAGCTGATAAGGAATACCCATCTCGTCCAAAGCTTCCAGGATGTTGGTAAAATGCTTGTGGCTTTTCGGGTCTAAATAATCCAAAATGGTCGGCGCCTCGGCCACAATCGCCTGGCAATCCAAATTGTTGCAGCGGAAAACGTTCAGGACCCGGCCCTTCAAATGCTCGCTGCAGCTGTCGCAAAGCTCGTATTTTTTACCGCTTAAATACCCAGCCAGGGCCTCTTCATATACCCGCTGGCAGGCGTCTTCGCCGATACTGTTAATTTCCAAAGATAAATCCTTAAGCCCCAAAGACTGCAGCAGCTCCCACACGGCGGAAACCAACTGAGCCTCGGCCAAATGGGTAAAGGTGCCGAACACCTCAAAGCCAAAATTAAAATCTGAAACGGGCTGGTTTTTTTCCTGCTTTTTGGCCGTAAACCCACTGTACCACCATTTGCTTAAAGGCGCGGTTTCGTAAATTTTCTGCTGAGCGTAAGCCCTGAGCACAGAGGGCAGCAAAGTCGGCCTCACCACGGCCGGACGGCCAAAAACATCATCGGAAACCCCGACTGTGCTTGCCGCATTGAATGCGCCTGCAGTTTCAAACAGCCTGGCCTCTTCAAGCAGCGGCGGCTCAATCCGATTAAATCCGTAAGCCCGCGCGGTCCGGGAAAGGCGTTTTAATAAAATATCCCAAAGAGCATCTGCTGAAGTCAAAATTTCTGTCATGCCCGGCAAATTCTGGATTTTCTTGGTTACATAACCGGCGGAAATAGTCGGATTTTTTTTTGGGCGCCCCATAAAAGCAGAATGGTAAATTTTAAAATTATCTCTAAACTACTGAGCGTAACTCGGAGTGTTCATAAAACCAAAATCGGCAAAAGGGAAGACCCTGAGCCAGACCTTGCCGACAATGTCGTCTTTAGGCAAAATGCCCCAGACCCGGGAATCGCTGCTGGCCATGCGGTTATCGCCTAAGACAAAATATTCGTTACTGCCCAAAGTCTGTTTGGGCCGGCAGTTCTGCGTCAGCGCCTTTGCGGGTATGTAGGCTTCCTCAAGCACGATGTTTCTATCTTGGCCGGTTTTTTCCACCAACACCTTGCCCTTGTCGCAAGTAATGGTTTCTCCAGGCAGGCCCACTACCCTTTTAATAAAATACTGGCTCGTATCTTTTGGGAATTTGAGCACTATTACATCCCCTCTCTTCGGCTCATTGAACCTGTAAGAAAGGCGGTCGATTATCAGATAGTCACGGTCGTGGTAATTGGGCACCATGGAAGACCCGGAAACCATGAAAGGCTCGGCTACAAACATCCTCACGGGCAGGATAATTACCATTGCCAGAATAAAAATTTTAACCAGGTCCCAGAGAAAAAGTCCGAATGAGACAAATGGATTCTGGCCCTGGTTTTGCTCGGTGTTTGTTTCTAAAGACATAAATGAAAGTAAATCTCGGTAAAAGTATTTTACTGGTTTCCCGCGGTGCGTCAAGGATGCCTAATCCGGGCTGGGTGCGCTTTGTTCCCCGGCTGCAAATGGTGGACAATACTGGACTCGAACCAGTGACCTCGCCGATGTGAACGGCGCGCTCTAACCAACTGAGCTAATTGTCCTGACATTTGCAGCAGGGCAAGCCTAAACCATAAACTCAAAGCAGAAAAATATCCTGCCGTAATTAGCCATAAAACTACAAATTTCTCCCCTGTGCTGGGTAAAATATACCCTATTTGGGCACAGAGTGCAAGAGAACAGGAGACGGCTTAACTTTAGCCCAGGATTCCGTTATAATACCTGGGCATACTTATGAAAAATTTTGATTCTCTCGTGCCAAAAACCGGCCCGGCTCCCCAAATTGACAGCCGGGTCGGCCTGCCTGAGCCCCCGACCCAGGTCCGCAGGCAAGAAGTCAGCCTTTTAAAACCCACTGTAACCGGTTTTAGCAAGCCCCGAAAAAAACACCGGCTCCTAAAATTCATTGTCGGGCTTATTGTGCTGGCGGTTTTGGTTTTGGGCGGGCTGGCCGCCACCAAAGCCATGAATCTTTCCGACAAAATCTTTGTCGGCCAAAAATATTCTTTCTTCCAGAAAATCCAATTTGCCATCCGCGGCGCGTTCGGCGGAGAAACTCTGATAGGCGAAAACTTGGGGCAGGTCAATATCCTGCTTTTGGGCATCGGCGGCGAAGGGCACGACGGCCCTTACCTGACAGACACCATGATAGTCGCCCAAATCCGCCCCGACCTCGGCCAGGCCACCCTAACTTCCCTGCCGCGCGACTATTTGGTGGAACTGCCTGGAAACTTAGGCTACCGGAAAATCAACGCGGCTTTTGCCGAAGGCTACAACCTCCACAAAGACTACAGCGAAGCCGGCAGATGGGCGACTGAAACCACAGAAAAAGTTACGGGCTTAAAGCTCCCATATTTTGCGGTTATAGATTTTAAAGGTTTTGAAAAGGTCGTTGACCTCTTGGGCGGCGTAGATGTAAACGTAGACAGGACTTTCACCGATTACCAGTTCCCGGATTCGGGCATTGGCTATCTGCCACCCGTGACTTTCCAGCAAGGCCCCTTGCACTTAACCGGAGAAAAAGCCCTGCAGTTTGCCCGCTCGCGGCACGGCAACAACGGCGAAGGCTCGGATTTTGCCAGAAGCCTTAGGCAGGAAAAGGTCATTAACGCCTTCAAGAACAAAGCCTTTGAACTTAACCTGGTAACGGATTCAGGCAAAATTAACAGCCTGCTGAATACTTTTGCCGACCATTTCCACACCAATATCAACCCTGCGGAAATTTTCCGGCTCTATAATTTGACCAAAGAAAAGAATATTAAAAAATTCCTCAGCTCGTCCCTGGATGAGACCACCGGCCTAGTCTGCCCAAAAATCTTGGAGGAAAGCGGCGCTTGGGTGCTTGTCCCCTGCCCGGGCAAAACCACGGATGACGTGCAAAATTTCTTTAAAAACAGTTTTGTTATCGGCAAACTAA
>JAMDEL010000091.1 GCA_023487095.1 Patescibacteria group bacterium | reverse complement strand
TCTTGGGGATAAGGAATGACCGCTTTAACATAGGAATAAAATTGCGGCATTTTCCCATAAAAAAATTAATAAAGTTATTCTTGTTTTTATGACATATTCTACTAAGAGTTATTTTAATTTACTCTACTCATAAAGAATAGAAAGTATAAACGAAGCATTTTAATAGTAATAACTGTTTTATTTTTGTTGTTTAAAGACTTAAAATTTTATTGGGTTTCACATTTGCTTTTAAATTTCAAAAGTTCCTTTAAAACAGGCAGGTTCTCAGGTTCTCCAATCCACCTCTTTTGAGGTAAATTATTTGGGAATTTACTAAAAAGATGGGATAATTAATATATAAAAACTGACAAGAAATTGTCTTAATTTAACATAAATCTGCAGACACGCACGTCTTATAGGTGCCAGGCAAGAGCAGGCGTAGCGGCGGGCCTAAATCTACAGGCAGGGATGGCAATCCGGGCAGAAACTTTTTTAAAAGTTTCGCTTGTTATGCGCCAGAAATCCAAAACGAAAAAAAAACTGAATATCCGGCACATCTTTAGTGCCAGGCTTAAAAGGGAGTCCTTTAAAAAAGCCTGGGCTTATTTTTTGCTTTTTAGCCTGGTATTCTCTCAGGGTTTTTCCTATTCGGCCCAGACTCCTCTTGCCAAGGCAGAAGATTTTACCCCGCAGAGTTTGCCGGTTTTGGTGCAGACATACGAACCGTCTAACTCCCTGACGGTCTCTTCCGTTAATACTTCCTTGGTCTGGGAAAACCCGGACAGGGCTTATCTCACCCAACTCTCTAAAGACTCTGCTTCTGCTCAATTTTCTTCCGCTAATTCCGCAGTATTAAAAGTTATCGCTGCCAGCACTACAGAAGTCACTGTAAGTGTTGGCCAAGCCTTGCCCATTGTGCCGGATAGCGGCGCAACTTCTTCCGTGTTATCGGCTGGTGTCTTTGAGTCTTCCTCTACGCCTGAAAATATTTCAGCCCTGCAGCCCGAATTAAACCATGGCCAAGCCGAAGCTTTCCAGCAGGCGAGTCAGACACCAGCTGAGAACCTCCTAGTTCCAAGTCCTGCTATTGAGACTTCAGATTTTGAAGCTGTTGCTCCCAGTGTCCAAGTTTATGCAGGCGATGTGGAGACGGCCGAGGCCTTACCAGATGCGGCAGGGTCTGCAGATTTGCAGGCGGTAGTTAGTCCTGTTGCGGAAAATGGAAAAGAGGCGAGCGCCCAGCCCGTGTCGGATACGGAGGCTCAGGTTGGGCCTTCGTCTGAAGAGGTTGTTCCTTCCTCTTCTCCCGGTGTTTTAGATCCGGTTATCGGGACAACGTCACCTGAGAGTCTGGCCTTGCCCTTAGAAACTACTTCCCCAGCCTCTTCCACGGAAGTTTTTATTCCGCTTTTGGATTTGTTCCAAGAAATCCCGACGGCCTCAGGCAGTGTTGTTTCAAATCTCACAGAGACTCCAGAACCCACAACTACTCCCGAGGATGTTTTTAACACATCTTCCATGCCCTCGTTAATTTCCCCAGATTTGGTTTCCGCTCCTCAGTTAGAATATTCCGGTTTTAACCTTGCGCTTCAAGACCCCGATTTGTCCACCAGTACTCAGCCAACCAACCTGAAATTAAGACTCTCGCTTGCAAGCTTGCCGATTGTTTCCGGCAGCCTGGTTTTAGAATATGCAGTGGCGACTTCTTCTTTTCAGGGCTTGTCGGTCTTAAATTTGTCCTCAGGCACGTCTAACTATATTCACAATGGCTATGTTGAAACTGCTTTACCTTTGGCTTTATATCATGACATGAGTTCCTTCAAAATCCGGATGACGTACCAGGCAGAAAGGGAAGATTTAAACCAGAATCCCGGCCAAGTAATTTTGTATTTAGACGGTCTTTCGGTTGTTGCCACTTACCCCGATTATTCCTGGGACGAAGAAGACTTGGCTGCTCTGAAATTGCCTCCCATTGCACCAGAACAGTTTGCCCATTTGGAGTTTTTTGGTCCCCTGATGGAATTGTTTATGCCTTCTGATTTAAGTGTTAATCCCATTACCGTGGGCAGCAGGCTAGACGTCAATACTGTGTTGCCTTTGAAGCTTTTACCTTGGGGTGTGTCCACGGCCACACCCCCGACCCGTCTGGGCGAGACCGTCACTTATTCAGGAGCCTTCGCTTCCACAGACTTGGAATACAAGCTTACGGACACAGTCCTCAAGGAGAACATTATTCTTAAGGACAAAGCCCATCCCGCCAAGTTTCGATATTTGGTCAATTTTGACGGTTACGATCCCGTCCAAGTCAGTCCATCGGTTATCGTCCTTTACCAGAAAGGCCACAAAGGCAACAGGCTTTTTAAGCGCTATACTTTGTCGGCTCCCGTCATGACTGACAGCCAGGGTCAGACAAGCGACAAGCTGGTTTTTAGGCTTAAGGGGAACCTGCTTACCCTGACTCCGGATGCGGAATTTTTGAAGCAGGCTGCCTACCCGGTGGTGGTTGACCCAACTGTGGAATTAAACATTTTGAACGTTTCTTCTTTTCCTGTGGCTGGGGAATATTGGACGATTGATTTTACAACTTTGGGCCAGGATAATTTACTTGTTACGCCAGGGGACCAGGCTACTATAGATGACATGCAGTTTAGTTCCTTGACCTGTGATGGTGCGAGTATTGCATCCGAACTTCAGGCCAATGGTGCGGTTTTTTCTCCCAATTGGACTTGTGATGGGTTGGGCCAGATTAAATTTTTGGACAAAAAGACTGGCCACCATCACATGGTGTTTTCTTTCGGTCCCGCCACGCAGGATGCCTACAACGGCGCCAATGTTTATACCGGGGTCACAGGCGGAGCCTGGGAAACCGGAAGTAACTGGTCTTTGGGCACACCACCCGGGCCTGCTGACGACGTGGTTATTAATACCGCCGTCACCGTAAACGTAAATGCCAGCAGCACCGTCAGCTCCCTAACTGTTGGCGTGTCCGGCGGCGGTACGGCTTCTGTCCTAAACTTTAATTATAATGCAGTCGGGGCCCCCGTAACCACCTTGGGTGACTTGGTTGTCTATTCCGGCGCTTCTGTCACGCATACGGGGAACTCCACTTCCACGCCTTTGGGCCGCATCAATTTTTCCGTGGGAGGCAATGCCACTGTGTCTGGCAGCATTACCGCCAACGGCAAGGGCTTTGATGCGACTAAAGGGCCCGGAGCCGCCCGTTTGAATTCCAGCGCGGGCGGTTCTTACGGCGGTTTGGGCGGGCCGTACGGCAGCTGTTGCGCTCCGGCGGATTACACTGCCGCAACTGTCACTTATGGATCAATTACGCAGCCCACGGATTTAGGCAGCGGCGGAGGCTCTTCCGGTTCTGGAGACGGCGGCGGCGCGGTTCAGCTTGCAGTAACGGGGACAACCACTGTCACTGGCAGCATTACCGCTAATGGCGCCGACTCTGGGTGTTGTACGGGTGCCGGCAGCGGCGGCAGTATTTATCTGACTACCAGCGTGCTGGCTGGCGGCGGCAACATTACTGCCAATGGAGGCTACGGTTCCTGGTCAGGCGGCAGCGGCTCTACCGGTGGCAGCGGCGGGGGCGGGAGAATAGCCATTTATTACACCAGCGATACCTCCACAACCACTGTCCAGAATCACGGTAATTATGTTTCCTTCTTTGGTCGGTCTGTGGGCGGTGCAGGTACGATTTATAAAAAAGCAGCAGCGCAGACTTACGGCGATTTGATTGTGGACAACGATAATATCCAAGGCGCCACAACAGATGAAAGTTTATTGGCGCCGCCTACGCCAATCTCCGGAACCTATGATTCAATTACTGCCCGCGACAATGCCGTCTTTCACCTTAGTACCACAACTGCTTCAGCCACCACGGTGACGATTGCGACAAATGCGCTGTATGACGTCCGAGCTGGCACAACTTTGAGTTATTCCACTTTAACCTGGGGTGGTGGAATGCTTATGGACAGCGGCGGGACGCTTGCTGTCTTGAATCAAAACCAGGATTTAACCATCCCTTCCGGTTCCAAGTTGATTCAGGCCATACCTTCTTCTTCCACGAGCACTTTAAGGACTTATAACAACGTAAGCGTCCAGGGTACCTTAACTCATGCTTACAATGCTTATGCCACAACGGGTTCGCCTAGCCTTTTTAGGATTAATTGGACAATAAACGGTGACCTGTCTGTCACCGGAACCGGAACTATAACCGCGCTGGGCAGGGGCTACGTTTCCCAACAGGGCCCAGGGGTGGGGACGCTAAGCAGCGGAGCCGGCGGTTCCTATGGCGGGTACGGCAGCCCATACGGCAGTTGTTGCGCATCGGCGGATTATACTACCCAGGGGCCGACTTACGGCTCTTCCACGGCGCCGACTGATTTAGGAAGCGGCGGAGCCTCCAGCGGTTCGGGCGTAGGCGGCGGGGCGATTATTTTAAATGTTACCGGCACAACAACGGTCAGTACTAGCATTTCTGCCGACGGCGCAGCTTCCGGCTGCTGTACAGGCGGCGGTAGCGGCGGCAGTGTGTATTTGACTACAGCAGTCCTTGCCGGAACGGGCACGATTTCAGCCAACGGCGGCGGCAGTGGCTGTTCAGGAGCCAGCGGTTCGTGCGGCGGCACCGGCGGTGGCGGGAGAGTGGCAGTACATTATACGACAGACGCCTCCACGATTGTTTATGCCAACCATGGCAATTACGCGTCATTTTTCGGCCGTTCAATCGGCGGCGCCGGAACTATCTACAAAAAAAATCCTTCGCAGACTTACGGCGATTTGATTTTGGATAATGACAACATGCAGGGCGTGACCAGCGATGAAACGCTTTTTGGCTCTTCCACGCCGGTGAGCGGGGTCTATGATTCCATAACCGTCCGGGACACCGCTGCATTTTTCACCAACGCCTTATCGGCCACTGCCACAACCATTACCCTTTCGGGCAATGGCATGTATGATGTCAGGCAAAACACAACCTTAAATTATACAAGTTTATCTTGGGGCGGCGGTATTATTATGGACAGCGGCGGAACCTTTGCCGTTATTAGCCAAAACCAGGACCTGCTTATACCCACGAGTTCAAAGTTAACCCTCAATGTTCCGGGTGTGACGCGCACTTACAATAACCTGACCATTAACGGACTGCTTTCCAATTCCAGAAATTATTTTGCCACCAGCACCACCCCGACCTCAAGCATTTACAAACTTAACTGGACGATTAATGGAAACTTGGTGATTAATTCCGCGGGTTCAATTAATGTTGACGGCAGGGGTTATGCCGGCACTTACGGTCCGGGTGCGGGGTCAACTTACACAGCAAGCTGCTGCGGCGGAGGGGGCGGCGCGGGTTATGGAGGTCTGGGTGGTTCAGCGGGTGCCGCAGGGGGTGTTACTTATGGTTCGTACAGCCAACCCACGGACTTGGGCAGCGGCGGCGGTTCGAGCGGCGGCACTTTGGGCAATGCGCCCGGCGGCGGCGCAATCCAGATGACGGTCAGCGGGACAACAACTTTAAGCGGAACTATTTCCGCCAACGGCAGCGCTCCGCTTTCAGGCAATGACAACGGCGGCGGCAGCGGCGGCAGCGTGTATTTGACCACAGCGGCCCTAAGCGGCGCGGGCGCCATTTCTACTGATGGCGCCGGTCCCCACCGCTATGGCGCCTCAGGCGCAGGGGGGCGCATTGCCGTCTATTATACAACCGATAATTCCACGGCTACCTATTCCAATCATGGCGGCGGCACGATTTACGGCGGCGCGGGTACGACATACAAAAAATCAACCATCCAAACCTACGGCGATTTGATTGTTGATAATAATAATCTGGGGAGCAGCGATGAGACGGTCTTTGGCCGAACGCCTTTGGCTTCGGTGGCCTTAGACTCTTTGACTATCCGTAACTCAGGCAGCGTATATTTGTCAGCGGCCCAGGCAACGGCAACAACTTTGACTTTATCGGGCAACGGGCATTACGATGTTAAGTCGGGTACGGAGTTAACATATTCTTCCCTGGTGTGGACTGGCGGGATTTTGACTGACAGCGACGGCGTCTTGCAGGTTTTGAACCAAAACCAGGACCTGACCATACCCACGAGTTCCAAATTAGTTTTCAATGTGCCGGGCAGCACCAGAACCTATAACAATTTTGTGATTAGCGGCATATTGACCCATTCCCGAAACACTATGGCTACTACAGGCACGCCCAGCCTGCTGCTCTATAAATTGGATTGGCAGGTAAACGGCAATCTGACCATCAATACCAATGGCAGCATAAATGTAGATGGCAGGGGTTATGAAAATGCCGGCGGTCCGGGTGCGGGAGTTACTTACACATTAAGCTGTTGCGGCGGGGGCGGTGGTGGAGGTTATGGGGGAATTGGCGCTTCGGCTGGAGCGGCAGGAGGCAGTTTCTACGGGTCCTTAACCGCACCAACCGATTTGGGCAGCGCAGGCGGTTCAAGCGGCGGCACTTTGGGCAATGCGCCCGGCGGCGGCGCAGTTATTTTTAACGTTACCGGCACTTCCACGCTCAATGGCTCAATTTCTTCAAAGGGTGTAATCCGCCTCTATGGCAATGACGATGGCGGCGGCAGCGGCGGCAGCGTGTATTTGACCACGGCCGGTTTGTCGGGGAGCGGTACAATCTACGCTGACGGCGGGCCCACCGACCGATACGGCGGCGCGGGCGCGGGCGGAAGGATTGCGCTATATTATACCGCCGACAATTCTACGCTCTCATATTCCAATCACGGGAGTAATGTTGGCGGAAACGGTGGCGCTGGGACAACGTACAGGAAAGGTTCCGCGCAAACCTACGGCGATTTGATTTTGGATAATAACAACTACGGGGGGACAACGGTTGCCAACTTCGGTAAAACCCAGGTTAATACCCCGCTGGCTTTTGATAATTTAACTTTAAAAAATTCCGCTTTTTTGCATGCGGTTTCCGCCGTGGTTTACAGCATTGTTGGCGGCCTGACTTGGAGCAATGCCGCCGGGACCTCCACTTACGTGACTTTGCAGTTAGCACCTTCTTCTTCGGTTGCCACCATCACCCAAACCGGGACCATGCCCATAAACCTGCCTTTGGTCGTTGACGGCGTAGGCACAACCTCGCTGGCTACGGCCTTAAGCGCTTCTTCTACGCTGACCGTGGCTGCCGGAGTTTTTTATGCTAACAATAATACCAGCACTTATTCCGGCCTGGCCACCATCAGCGGCGGCACATATTCAGCCTCGGCTTTGCCCCAGAACTTTTTGGCCGGCCTCACCCAGACGAGCGGCGCTTTTGTCGGCGGTTCTGGCACGGTCAATATTACCGGCAATCTTAATCTCTCCGGCGGCAACTTCAATCCTTCCGGCACTACCAATATTACCGGCAATCTCAATAATTCCGGCGGCACTTTTTTGGCGACCTCGGGCACCGTAGCTTTAACGGGCTTAGGCCAAACCGTTTCGGGTGATAATACTTTTTATAACCTGACTAAGACCGTGGCCGT
>JAMDEL010000005.1 GCA_023487095.1 Patescibacteria group bacterium | reverse complement strand
TGGTTTCATATGCTCCTCCCAATAAATAAGCCTGAAGGGCAATCCTTCAGGCTTATTTTATCACTTTTTGCAGATTCAGGCTAAAAGCCTTCGTAGTCATGCATGGTCAGCTGGGCTTCTATTTTTTTGATAATCTCAATCACCACTGAAACCACGATAAGCAGGGAGGTGCCACCAATGGCAAAACTGCCCGGAATGCTCATTAATTTCGGCAAGGCCATTGGCAAGACGGCGATCAGCGCCAAAAAGAAAGCGCCTGCCAGGGTGATGCGGTTTAAAACCCGGGCCAAAAAATCCGCGGTCTGCTGACCTGGCCTTAAGCCCGGCACGAAGCCGCCGTTTTTCTGGACGTTTTCCGCAATTTCGGTGGGATTGAAAACCACGGCTGTGTAAAAATAAGTAAAAACCATAACCAACAGGAAGTAGGTTGCGCCGTAAAACCAGCCCTGGGAGTTAAACAGGCTAACGGTCTGCTGGGCCAGGTTGGCCAGCATGGCCGATTTGGCGTTCAGGAAAAATTGGGCAATCATAGCCGGGAAGAGCATCAGCGAAATGGCAAAAATAATCGGGATAACGCCTGCCTGGTTAAGCCTTAAAGGCAAATGCGTATCCACGCCGCCGAACAACCGGTTGCCCCTGACTCTCTTGGCATAAGCAATGGGGATATTGCGCTGGGCTTCGGTGACTAAAACCACGCCGCCGATGACCAATAGAACCACGGCAATCAGCCCCACCACGGTCGCAATGGACCTGGGGTCGCCCTGGAATAATTGGTAGGCCTGGCCGAAGTAAGCAGGCAAACGGGCCACAATCCCCGCAAAGATGATAAGCGAAATGCCGTTACCCACATCAAATTCCGACATAATCTCGCCAATCCACATAATCAGCATGGTGCCCGCGGTGACGGAAAGCAGAACCAAAAACCACTGGAAAGGAGTAAACACCTGCAGGGCTGCGCCTGCGCCTGAGGCCCCATTCTGTAAAAGTCGGATAGTGCCAAAACCCTGCAACAGGGTTAAAGGAATTGTCAGATAACGGGTGTACTGGTTTATCTGGGCCCGGCCGGCTTCCCCGCCTTCCTTCTGCATCTCAGCCAAAGAAGGCACGACTATGGTCAAAAGCTGCATAATGATTGAGGCAGTAATGTACGGCCCCACGCCCAACATGGCAATGGAAAAATTGGTCAAAGCGCCGCCAGAAAAAATATCCAAGAGCCCCAAGAACTGGTTTCCGCTAAACAGTGCCTTGAGCTGACTGGTGTCTATTCCGGGAATCGGCACATGGGCCAAAACGCGAGTAGATAACAAAAGAGCCAGCACAATCAAAATTTTATTGCGCAGGTCCTTGGTTTTCCAAATAAGAGTAATTTTATTCATCCGCCAAAATTTAATTTAATTGATAACTTTTTCCGCCGAAACAATCTCTACGTTATTATAGCATCAAATTTTTTAATTCCGGTAACCTTTGGCGGTGGTCTCAACTAGACAATCTCGCCGCCGGCTTTTTCTACCGCCGCTTTGACGGAAGCCGAAACAGACAGCTTGATTTTCAGTTTCTTTTTGATTTCGCCTTTTAAGATCTTAGCCTTGACGTCAGTGTCCTTAACCAAACCCTTGGCCCTAAGCGCGGCCATATTCACAAGCGCGCCGTCCTCAAAAACATTCAGGCGTGACAGGCTGATGGTCACGGGCTTCTGGTTTAGTGATTTGAAACCGCGCAGTTTCGGCATCTGGCGAACCAAAGGCTGGCGGCCGCCTTCAAACTGAGCCGGCATCTTGCTGTGCCCGGTTCTGGCCGTTTGGCCTTTGCCGCCGCGGGTAGAATAAGTGCCCTTACCGCTACCCAAACCCCTGCCCACGACTTTCCTTCTGTGGGTGGATTTAGGATGTTTTCTAATGTTATGTAACTTTAACATGGTTGCTTTACCAATCTTATTTTCTCATTTTGGCCAACTGTTCCTTGCTGCGCATCTGCTTGAAGGCCGAAAAAATAGCTTTAATGTTGTTGACTTTGTTGTTGGAGCCAAGCATTTTGGAAACAACGTTCTTAACGCCAGCCAATTCCATAACTGAGCGGACCGCGCCGCCGGCAATAACGCCGGTACCGGGCCTGGCCGGCTTAAGCATGAGTACGGAAGACTTGTATTTAACCTTCATCTCATGGGGAATGGTTTCGTTAACCAGCGGCAGGGTTACCAGGTTCTTTTTGGCTGCGTTAACGGCTTTGTTCACGCTCTCGGAAACATCCGAACCCTTGCGCAAACCCAGGCCCACGCGGCCCTTGTGGTCACCGATAACTACCAGCGCGCGAAAGCGCATGCGTTTGCCGCCCGCCACTACGCGCGTAACTCTTTTGACTTCCACCACTTTTTGGTCGAATTCGCTGCGTTCGCGGTCCCCGCCATCGCTATTTCTTCTGCGTCTTTTTTCCATAAAATATGCTTATTATATCAAATTTAAAAATTCAAACCGCCTTCACGGGCGCCTTCGGCCAAAGCTTTCACCCGGCCATGGTAAGCATAGCCGCCGCGATCAAAAACTACGGCCTTAATCCCCTTTTCGGTGGCTTTCTTGGCGAGCAGCTTGCCGACCTCTTTGGCCAAATCACTTTTCTTAGCCTTAGTCTTGATTTCCAAAGAGGAAGCGCTTACTAAAGTTTTGCCCGAAGCATCATCAATCAATTGGCCATAAATATGCTGGCTGGCGCGAAAAACACTCAGGCGGGGGCGCTCCAAAGCGCCTTCAACCCGGCTGCGCACGCGAGCGCGGCGGATTCCCCTTTTTATTCTTTTTTGCTTGTTCTTGTCGCTCATAAAATCTTTAAATCTTGAATCTTTAAATTATTTCCCGCCGCCCACGACCTTAACTACTTTACCGGCTTTCCTGACAATGGTTTCATCTATATACTTTATGCCCTTGCCTTTATACGGCTCGGGTTTTTTGAGCTCCCTGACTTCCGCGGCGAACTGGCCGACTTTTTGTTTGTCGGCTCCGGCAATGGTAATAACATTCTTGTCTACGGTAACCGCCAAATCCTTAGGTACCGCGACTTCCACGGGATGGGAAAAGCCCAAAGACATAACCAGCTTGCCGGGTTGGGAGGCAACCTTAAAGCCGACTCCGTTGACTTCCAGCTTCTTTTCAAAGCCTTTGGTCACGCCGTCTACGAGGTTCTGAATTAAAGCCCGGAAGAGTCCCCACAAAGCTTTGTCTTTCTTGTTTTCCGGATTCTCAATATTAACGTCAATCTTGTCTGCGGCAACGGTCAGCTTAACCTTGGGATGCAGCTCTAACGCCAAAGTGCCTTTGGGCCCGGTGACATTTAAGCTGCCGGCCTTAAGTTCGGCTTTGACTCCGGAAGGGAGAATGACTGGTTTTTTACCTACTCTGGACATATATCTTTAAATCTTAAATCTATAATAAATTAAAGCTACCAAACCTGGCAGACAACTTCCCCGCCCACGCGGGCCTTACGGGCTTCTTTGTCGGTTAAGAGCCCCCTGGAAGTGGAAATGACGGTCAGCCCGAATCCGCTGTTAGTGCGGGGCAGCTTGTCAGCAGCCAGATAAATCCTCTGTCCCGGCTTGCTAACCCGCTTGATGCCGCTGATTACCGCCTCGCCCATTTCAGAGTACTTCATCTGGATCAGCAGCGTTTTCGGCTGGGTTCCTTCCGTCTTTACTCCGGCCAAAAAGCCTTCTTTGGAAAGCAAGTCGGCGAGGTTGTGCTTGAATTTGGAGTACGGCAAAGCTACCTCGGCCTTGCGGGCAAGGCTGGCGTTGCGTATTCTGGTTAGCATGTCGGAAATTGGATCGGTGTACATATCTTAATTAAAATTAAAAACTCTATTTAAACTTTACCAGGAAGCCTTCACTACTCCGGGGATTTCGCCTTTGCTGGCCAGTTCCCTGAAGCAGATTCTGCAGAGCTCAAAATCCCGCATATAAGCCGCCTTGCGGCCGCATTTCCAGCAGCGCCTGATGACCCGGGTTGAGAATTTTGGAGCTTTGCGGCTCCGCTTAGACCTTGCGATTTGTGCTTGAGTAGCCATAACTAGTTGCCTGTCGGTTGAATAAGAATAATTTAAAATTTAAACGGAAACTTCATCTGTTTTAAAAGCTCCAGAGCCGTTTCGTCCTTGCCGGCATTGGTGACAATGGAAACTTCCATGCCAAAAATGTGTTCCAGGCCGGAAGCGGAAATTTCGGGAAAAACCAAATGCTCCTTAAGGCCTAAGTGGTAATTGCCGCGGCCGTCAAAACCTTTCGGGGAAACGCCCTGGAAATCGCGCACACGGGGCAGAGCTACACTGATAAGTTTGTCCAAAAAGCTGTACATGCGGTCGCCTCTTAAGGTGCACATCAAACCCACCACTTGGTTCTCTCTGACTTTAAACCCAGCAATAGATTTCCTGGCCTTGGTTTTAACCGCAGCCTGGCCGGTAATCTTGGCCAAATCTTCGGCAATGGCATCAATCGTTTTGGCATCCTTCAAAATCTTGCCCACGCCGACGTTGATGACAATCTTCTGAATATGAGGCACCTGCATTATATTTTTAAAGCCGAACTTGGCTTTAAGGGCCGGGACGATTTGCTTATTGTATTGTTCCTGTAATCTTTCCATAAAATTTGCTTGTTTGGATTAAACTGCCTTGCCACTGCCTTTGGCAATGCGCTGCTTGCTGCCATTTTCCAGATAAGTATAACCAATGCGGGTAGGCTGGCCACTTGTAGAATCAATCAGCATGACTTTGGAAACCGGAAAAGGAGCGGGAAATTCCACCTTCTTGCCGGGCTGTCCAGCTTGCTTGGCTTTTTCAAAACGGGTATGGACATTCACGCTTTCCACGACAATCTTGGCCGTAGCTGGAATCACGCGGATAACCTTACCGCTCTTGCCTTTGTACTTGCCGGAAATCACTTTCACGGTGTCGCCTTTTTTAATTTTCATCTTCATAATAGCCATAGCTTGTTGATTAAATAAACTTGATTAGAGGACTTCTGGGGCCAAAGAAACAATTTTCTTAAAACCGTCTTCAAATTTGCCCAAAGCCTTTTCGCGGATTTCCCGGGGGATGGGGCCGAAAATACGGGTCCCTTTCGGTTCGCCGTTTTCTTTGGCCACCAGCACGCCGGCGTTCTCGTCAAAACGGATATAAGAACCGTCCTTGCGGCGGATTTCCTTGCGCAAGCGCACAATCACGGCGTAAACCTTGTCGCCTTTTTTGACCGAGGAATTCGGGGCCGCCTGGCGCACGCTGCCGGCCACAATGTCGCCGATGCGCGCAAAACGGTTGCTGTTCTTGCCGTTGACCGAGAAAACGTTGACGACTTTGGCGCCGGTGTTGTCTGCTATTTTAATGTAAGACCTGACTTGTAACATACAATATGCGGTTTAAAACTTTATAAATTATGCTTTGGAGATGACCTTGAACTTTTTCTCTTTGCTAATCGGACGGACGGACTCAATCACGACCCGGTCCCCTTTTTTGTACTCATTCTTCTCATCGTGGGCCTTGAACTTCTTGGACACGGTGTAAGTTTTCTTGTACTTGGGGTGGCGTTTTTTCTGGTCAACCTTAACCACAACGGTCTTGTCCATTTTGTCGGACACAACCATTCCGATAATGTGCTGTTTTTTTGTAGTTTGAGTGGTCATCTTAAAACGATTTATTGGATAAATATATGCTGCCTACTTGGTTAAGTGCAAAAAAGTCATGATGCGGGCAATGTCTTTCTTAAGCTGCTTGAGCTCGTGGGTATTCTTCAGCTGGTTCAAGCGGTGCTTGACTGCCGTATTGTGCAGCTTCTCGTTCAGCTCTTGGAGCGTCTTTCTGGCTTCGCCCACGGACATATTTTTTAATTCCTTATACTTCATATGCAAACTTTTTCTTTAAGTAATTAGCTCTGGCCTTCCTTAACTATAAACTTGCTCTTGACCGGCAGTTTGTAGCTGGCAAGCCTCATGGCTTCCTTGGCCTGTGCTTCGGTCACGCCATCCATTTCAAACAAAATCCTGCCCCGTTTGACCACGCAGACAAAGTGGTCAACCGCTCCCTTGCCGCCGCCCATGGGTGACTCGTTGCCGTGTACGGTTACCGGCTTGTCCGGAAAGAGCCGAATCCAGATTTTGCCGCCTCTTTGCACATAGCGGGTCATGGCGCGCCTGGCGGCTTCAATCTGCCGGGCAGTTACCCAAGAACTCTCCATGGCCTTTAGCGCGAAAGTGCCGAAGGCAATTTCCTGGCCGGCCGTGGCTTTGCCGTAGGTGTGGCCGCGGTGGTGTTTTCTGTGCTTTAACTTTTTAGGAAGTAACATAAATTTAAGGAATGGTTATATCTATTAATTGGCTCTGGCTCTCATGGCCGGCCTGGCTGCCTGTGCGGCTGCGGGCCTGTTTTCAAAAATATCGCCTTTGTAAATCCAGACTTTAATACCCACTGTGCCGTAAGTCGTAAAAGCCGTGGAGCGGGCAAAATCTATGTCGGCGCGCAAAGTGTGAAGCGGAATCTTGCCGACTGACAAATGTTCGGTGCGGGCGATTTCAGCGCCGTTAAGCCTGCCGCCAATGGCCACCTTAACCCCTTTGGCCCCGGCGTTCATGACCTGTTCCAAAGACTGCTTCATGAGCTTCCTGAAAGCCACGCGCTTTTCAATCTGTTCGGCGATGGTGTTGGCCACCACTTGGGCCTGGAGGCTAATATCCCTGACTTCTTCAATGTTCACCTTCAAATCCTGCTTTAGGACCAGCTTCTGCTTGATCTTCTTCTTAAGCTCTTCAATCCCGGCGCCACCCTTGCCGATAATTAAACCGGGCTTAGTGGTTTTGATGATTACAATAATGGTGCCGTCGTTAAAGCGTTCAATGTCTATGCGGACCAAACCCGCGGTCTTCAAGTGCTTCTCCAGGTATTCGCGGATTTTGACATCCTCTTCCAACTGCTTGGCGTAATGACTCTTGGAAAACCACCTGGATTTCCAAGTATCAGTAATCTTAAGTCTTAAGGATGTAGGGTTAATCTTATGGCCCATATTTAGTGAGTGCTAAAATCTAAATGCTAAAATCTAAAAAAATAATTATACTCCGGACTTGCGGTTGAACAGCCTGCGCTTCTGCTGAACCTTGCTCTGCTTCACCTGTTCTTCCGTCTTGCCTACCTGGCTCCTCTTGCCTTCAGTCTTTACCGGTTTGGTGGTAGTCGCCATCTCCTGGTCAATGGACGGGGTAACTTTGCTGTCTTGGCTCTTCTTGAACAGCTGGAATTTGGATTTGACTGCCTTGGCGCCGGACCGGTTTTCCAAAACAACATTGACGTGGCACATCTTGCGCTTGATGGTAAAAGCGCTGCCCCGGGCGCGCGGCATATACCGCTTCATAACTTTGCCCATATCCGTAGTCAGGCTCTTAATATAAAGCTGTCCGGGTTCCAGGGAAAAATTGTTCTGCGCGTTGGCAATGGCTGACTTAATCAGCTTTATCAGCATGAGGGAGGCTTTCTTGTTGGTGTGCTGAAGCTGCTGGATGGCAACGAGTGCCGGCATACCCTTAACCATATTGGTTACAAGCCGCATTTTTCTCGGTGCAATCCTCAGGTGCCGGGCGCTGGCCACGACGAGCTGGTTATTCTGTTTTGCCTTGGCTTCTGACATAAATCAAATTCTTTTCTTAACTTAATTGGGAAAGGTTAAATTATTTCTTGGCTGGTTCGGTCTTGGCCGCCTGGAGCTTGGCCTTCTCGGCTTCGGCTTTGGCTGCTTCCTGTTCTTTGGCCATCTTACCGCCGTGGCGGGTAAACTTGCGGGTTAACGCAAATTCTCCTAGCA
>JAMDEL010000002.1 GCA_023487095.1 Patescibacteria group bacterium | reverse complement strand
CTGGGAAAACACCACCCAGTTGGAAATGACTATGCAATTTATAAATTTTCCGCTAGTGGTGGTAACGGAAAAGGGGAGCCCTCTCTACAACGCTGCAGAAAAATTGAAATTACCGATTATCATCCACCCGCCCATTGGCGGCAGGTATACGGGTCTCACTGAAGTGGCACTTTTACCCGCTGGAATCGTCGGACTGGACGCGGAGGGCCTTTACGCCGGAGCACAAAAGTTTTTTTCGCTTTACAAAGAGAACAACTTGGCCTGGCGCGCAGCCTCGGTTTTTTGGCAACTGGAACAAAAAGGCTTTGTGGATGTTTTTATGCCCTTTTATACCCACAACCTTTTTCCCATGAGTTCTTTGGTTATCCAGCTCTGTCACGAGTCTTTCGGTAAGGCAGGCAAAGGCCAGACCTACTTTGCCCATGAGGCGCCGGAGTCCCAGCACCATACCAACCAGCGCTTTTTCGGCGGGCAAAAAAATATCGCCGGTCTGTTCATTTCCAGCGAATCCGTGCTTCACCCCATAACCAATTCCTATCCGACTGCCATTCACAGCGTGGCCATAAAGGATCACGCCATGTTTGATATCAATAATATCCCGTTGGAAAAATCACTTGAGTACGAGCTGCTTGGCACTTTGGAGGACGCCCGCATAAACGGCATTCCCGCGGCGCATTTGTCCATTGCGAGTTTTACCAGCCAGGAGCTCGGCCAGTTTGTGGCCTTTTGGCAGTTGTTCGCGGTTTACTCTTCGGTCTTAAGGGGGGTCAATCCCTTTGATCAGCCCCAGGTTGAAAACAGCAAGAAGCTGAGCTTTACCAAGCGTTTAGCCTTTAAAAGAGTGGCCTAGAATTTGATATTTGGGCAGAAACTCGGTATATTTAAAGCAAGGCTAAACACCATACCATAAATGACTCCGAGCATCTACATAAATCTAGAGGACGACGTCTCCAAGATTATTGACAGGCTAAAGCGGGAAAGCTCACCCGAAGTTGTTTTGGTGTGCCCAAAACGATGCTTTTTGTTTAATGACAGTATAAATTTGAGGCTCCTTAAGAAGCAGGTAGACCTCATGAAAAAAACCGTTTCCATTCTCACCATGGACGAGCGTGGCCAAATGTACGCAAAAGACGCGGGTTTTACTTTGCGCTTTTTGCCCAAAAGCCCGCAGAGTAAAAGCATGTCGGACATTGGCATAACGCTGAAGCCCCGAGTTGAGGCGCAAAAGCCTGCAGCTAAAGTTAAAAAGCAGGCCTCAGCTGCATCCAAGCCTGCTGTGAAGATTGAGAGCGAGCCTGAAGCGGTAGACGACGGACCTGTCGTTCCTTTGGATTTGAGCGAGATTAAGCAGACTGCAAAAAAAATGAGCCGGGCCGTTTTGCCTGCCGAGGAAGAGCTTGAAGAGGAGGTTTCCTTAAGCGACGAGAAGTCGTCGGTTGCACCGCAGGTCAGCGTCCAGGAAAATATTTTTCCGTTTGAAATTGAGGAGAGGTATAAAGAGAGTTCGGCTAAAAGTAAAACTTGGAAATGGGTTTTGGCGGCTTGTCTTGTGGCAGCTTTGGGCGCAGCGGCGTTTTTCTTTTTGTTTTTGCCGAAAGGCGAAGTCGTCCTAACCCCAAAGAATGACGTTTTGGTCAGGGACTTGGAAGTTAGTTTCGGTACCACTGTAAAACAACCTGATCCAACAAAGCTGGTTTTGCCGGCCACACAGGTGGCCGAGGACTTGGAAATCAAAGAGACTATTGAAAGCCAGGGCAAGAAAGAAGTCGGCAATCGCGCAACAGGCTTTGTCAAAATCTACAACTTCACACGCTTGCCGTTGAATTTGAAAGCCGAAACCACGACCTTAACCTTAAACGGCAAAAATTACAACCTGGTTTCTGACGCCATGCAGATTAGGCCGACCGGCTATAAAAATAGCAGGACCAAGGAAGTTGACGAATCCACGCTGGTTGCCCCTGTGGAAATAATCTCAGCCGAGGGCGGCGAAGGCTACAACCTGCCCGCAGGTACCAGGCTGGAAGTTTCCAACAAGGTTTTTGGCAGCAAGCCCCAACTTCTATATGCTAAAACGGATTCGCCGATTTCGGGCGGAACCTCCCGGTATTTATCGGTGGTATCTGACCAGGACTTGACCGCGGCCCAAGAACAGCTAAAAAAAGAAGCCTTAAGCAAAGTCCAAGCCAAACTTAGCGGCCAAAATTTAGTTTTGCCCGATGATGCCTACAGTCTTCAGGTTGTCCAGTTTAGCTCTGACAAGGCCCCTGGTACCCAGAGCCCGAACTTTGAGGCCTATGCCAAGCTTAAGGTCACAGGCCTCGCAATTGACCAGTCCCAGCTTCAGCAACTAATTTTTAGCAGAATCAACCAAACCTTGTCCGGAAACAAGACCTTGGACGTTAAAGAGGGTGCTTACCAGTTGCTATATAAAACAAAAAACCTGGACAGCAACAACCAGCTTGGAGTCCTCTCGGTCCACTTCCAGGGTCGGGTGTGGTATAATTTGTCTGCGAGTTTAGAGACAATGGCTCAGGAACTTAAAAGCAAAACCCCAGATGAGGTAAATGAGACTCTCTCTAAATACAACGAAATAGACAAAATTGAAGTCTTCCTCACTCCGTCATGGCAGAAACGCTTGCCGCTCATAGTTAACAACATAAAAGTCAGGGTCCAGCCTTAATTGGCAAATTAACAATATTTTGGCTTATTTATAGGATTTTTTTGAAGAGCCGCCAAAATGCTATTTTAATTTGACTTTTTTTTATTTTGTGATAAAATAACTCTAATTCAGGTGTAATCACCCGAAAGAGACAAGCAATTTGAATTCCAGCACACAAGACTTAGGAAAGTCAGGGAAAAATAAAGACTTAATAGAATTAGAGGGCAAGGTAATAGAGAATTTGCCTAATGCTCTTTTTCGCGTCCAACTTGATTCTGGCCAGACAGTTTTAGGCCATTTATCGGGGAAAATGAGAGTCAATATGATTAAGGTTCTGCCCGGAGACAGAGTGGTGATAGAAATGACGCCCTACGATCTCAGCAAAGGCAGAATTACCAGAAGGCTAAGATAGCATATGAAAGTCAGCGCAAGCGTCAAACCCAGGTGCAAGAAGTGCAAAATCATTAAAAGATTTGGCAGGGTTTATATTGTGTGCGAAAACCCCAAGCATAAACAAAGACAAGGCTAATTTAAAACTATGGCTAGAATTGCAGGCATCAACATCCCCAATGAAAAAAGAATTGAAGCTTCTTTGCCTTACCTTTACGGCATCGGTTTGCCGCTCGCCAGAAAAATTCTGGTGGCCGTCAAGATTGACCCGAACAAAAGGACCAAAGACTTGACCGAAGAAGAGCTAAACCGCATTCGCGACTTCATTGACAAGAACTATAAGGTAGAAGGCAACTTAAGGCAGCAGGTACTTTTGAACATAAAGCGGCTCAAAGAAATTGGCGCTTACCGGGGAATCAGGCACATTCGTGGGCTTCCAGTCAGGGGGCAACGGACCAAGACCAACTCCCGCACCCGCAGGGGCAACGTCAGAAAGACTGCCGGCAGCGGCCGGGGTAAATCGGCTGAGAAGACCTAAAATAATTTTTTATTGATCCACTTATGTCAGAAGAAAACAACAAGCCAACTGCGGCGGAAGCCGTAGCGGAAGTTCAAGCCGACGCCTCAGCCAAAGTTAAAGGCAGTAAAAAGAAAAAAGCCAAGGCCAAGGTTACCAAGGGCAAGATTTATATTACTTCCACCTATAACAACACGATAATTTCTGTTACCGATCTCGTTGGCAACGTGGTTATTTGGGGCAGCGCCGGTAAGATTGGTTTTAAAGGTTCCAAAAAATCCACCCCCTATGCCGGGCAAAAAACCATGGAAGACGTGCTCGCCAGGGCTAAAGAACGCGGCCTTGCCGAGGTTGATGTTTTTATCAAAGGCATTGGCTCGGGCAGAGAATCTGCCGTTAGGGCTTTGCAAGGCAGCGGTTTGTCTGTTTTGACTATTAAAGACCAAACTCCCATCCCGCACGGCGGTGTCAGGCCGAAAAAGCCGAGAAGGGTATAATTTTCCAAACTTATGCGTTACACAGGACCTAAAGCAAAAAAAGCGCGTCGCCTTGGTATGGCTTTTTCAGCCAAAGACGCCAAAGTCTTGCAGAAGAGAAGCTATGCACCCGGCCAACACGGCCAGTCCCGCAGCCGCCTTTCGGAATACGGTTTGCAGCTCAAGGAAAAACAGAAGGCCAAAGTCCAATACGGGATTATGGAAAGGCAGTTCTCCAACTATTTCAAGAAAGCCTTGCGCCAGCCCGGCGTAACCGGCGACATTCTTCTCCGCATGCTGGAGACCCGCCTGGATAATTTTGTTTTCAGGTCCGGTTTTGCCGACAGTCGGCCCCAGGCCAGACAGCTTGTCAGCCATGGTTTTTTTGAGGTTAACGGCAAAAAAGTTGACATCCCTTCTTATGCCTTGAAAGTCGGCGATGTCGTAGCGGTCAGGAAGACCAAACAGCCAAGCAAATACATTGAACGGGCTAAGGAAAAGCTCAAAAATTTTAAAACTCAGGAATGGCTGGAAATGAACCCCGGCAACCTCTCTTCCAAACTTTTGGCCCAGCCCACACCGGAAATGATTGCCAACTTGATCAATACCCAGCTAATTGTTGAACACTATAGCCGCATTTAATTTTCGCAGTCTTTAATTTTTTATAAACTTTTAACCTCGGAGGTTTATTATGGAAGCATTGCCTCTTCCAAACCACGCCCAGGTCGCAGATTTGGGAAATAACAAATATAGCCTAACCTTGGAACCTTTGTACCCAGGTTATGGTGTTACTATTGGCAACACCATGCGCAGAGTTTTGTTGTCCTCCATGCCAGGTGCTGCCGTGACCGCCGTGAAAATCAAGTTTGCCGACCACGAGTTTTCCACCATCCCCAACGTCAAAGAAGACGTGATTCAGATTATCTTAAACCTCAAGCAGCTCAGGGTTAAAAGCTTTTCCAACGAACCCGTGAGGCTTGTCTTAAAGGAAAAAGGCGAGAAAGTTGTTACAGCCGCAAGCTTCAAGGAAACTGACCAAGTTCAGATAGTCAACAAAGACCTGCATATTGCCACATTGGACAACAAGAGCGCGGATTTTGAAATGGAAATTGTTGTGGAGCAGGGCAGGGGTTATTTGCCCGTGGAAGCCCGCGAAAATTACAAGCCCGAAATCGGCATGATTGCCGTAGATGCAATTTTTACTCCCATTAAGTCTGTCCACTTTGACGTCTCCAACGTCCGCGTGGGCCAGCTTACCAACTATGACAAGCTGGAACTGGTGATGGAGACCGACGGTACGCTCACGGGGCAGGAAGCCGGCGATATCGCGGCCCATATCTTAGTTGACCACTTTACCATGATGTTTTCCACTGACTTTGCCAAAGTTGAAACTCCTTTGGAAGAACAGTCTGTTGCTGTTGTTGATTCAGCCGCTTTGCCGGCCGAAGAGGCCACGGAAAACGAGATTACCAACTCCACCTTGTCTACCCGGGCAAAAAATGCCCTGGTCAAGAACGGGATTGTTACCCTTGCCGCTTTGCAGGCTCTCTCCAACGAAGATGTTGCCAATTTGAGCGGTTTGGGCGAAAAGACCATTAAAGAAATTACGGAATTTTTAGGCAGGTAATATGAGGCATCAAAAGAAGAAAAAACTTGGAAAAGGCAATGACCACAGAAGAAAGCTTTTAAAAAGCCTGGCGTCTTCGCTGTTTTTATATGAAAAAATTACTACCAGCTATGCCAATGCCAGAGGCGTAAAGTCTTACGCGGAAAAGTGCATTACCAGGTCAAAAGAAGGCACGTTAAACGCCAGGCGGTTGCTGCTTGCCAAGCTCCAGCCCATGGCAGTAAAGAAGCTTATGGAAGTCCTGGGACCGAAGTACAAGGAACGCAAAGGCGGTTATACGCGTTTGACTAAATTAAACAATCCTAAAGCTGGCGCTTCCAAAGCGATCATAGAGCTGGTGGAGTAACCAATTCCAAAAGAGTATGAAACCACAAAAGAGCAGCAGAGCAAAAATAACTCCCAGAAACTGGGTGCAGATTGATGTTTCCAAGCAGCCTATGGGCAGGGCAGCCAGTGTCATTGCCAATTTGCTTAGGGGGAAACACAAGCGCGATTTTACGCCGAATTTGGACGGTGGCGATTATGTCGTGGCTGTTAACACTGGAAAGCTTAAGCTAAGCGGCAGGAAAGTTGAACAAAAGGTCTATTACAGGCACTCCGGATATTTGGGCGGCCTCAGGAAAACCCCCTTAAAGAACCTGATTCAGAAAAATCCTTCCGATGTTTTAAGGCGCGCGGTCTTCAGCATGCTTGATGACGTTAAGTTTAGAAAAGCCATGATTGCTCGGCTGAAATTGGTGAAAGACGAAACCCATAATTTTAAAGTTGACAAAGCCATTTAATCCCAATTGATATGACTACGAAAAGCACCACAAGCAAAACGGCTGCCGTTAAAACAGCCAGAAAGCCGAAAAGCGCAACTACTGCTGCTGCAAAAAAAACCGCCAGCACAAAACCAGTTGCGGTTAAGAGAGCGGCTGTCAAACATGAAGCTGTTCCGGCTGCCAAAGAGCACGAGGCAAAAAAGGCCGTTTTGGCCCACCAACCCCCGGCCACTGGCAAGTATATTTTTGCCACCGGCCGCCGCAAGACCTCTGTTGCCAATGTCAGGCTGTTTTCCGGCCAGGCTGAAAGCATGGTAAACAAGAAGCCCTTCAAAAACTTTTTCTCATACTCCTATTATCAGCACGATATCTTAAAGCCTTTTGAGCTGACCGGTTTGGGCTCCGAATATTCTTTTGTCGCCCATGTCAACGGCGGCGGACCGCATTCACAGGCCCAGGCAGTGCAGCACGGCATTTCCATTGCTTTGTCCAAGCTTTCCGAGGAAGTCCGTAAGGTTCTCAAGAAGAACGGTCTTTTGACCCGCGACGACCGCAAGAAGGAAAGAAAGAAACCGGGCTTAAAGCGCGCCCGCAGAAGCCCGCAGTGGGCCAAGCGTTAATTCTGACTTTTTAAAACCCGTCCCGACTTGTCGGAACGGGTTTTTTGTTACCTTTTTCCGAAAATAGCGTATAATAAATATACAAAATTAATTTTACCATAAGGAGTTATATGGAAAACATGTTGCCCAAATGGGCTGTAGCCGGCGTGGCCGTGCTGCTCATGGCTTTCTTGGCTTTAGGCAGCGTTGCCAAGCTGCAAGACTTGTCGGATAAATACAGCGGCAAGGACCCGAAAAATACCATGTCCGTTTCCGCTGACGGCAAAGTCAAAGCCGTGCCCGATATGGCCACTATCAACTTAGGCGTGGTCACTCAAGGTTCCAGCTCTTCGGCCGTACAGGACGAGAGCAGCAAGAAAGTCAACAAAATTATTGAGTTCGTAAAGCAGCAAGGCGTTTCCAAGGATGATATTTCCACCTCACAGTTTAACATTTACCCGCAGTATAATTACAAAGACGGGAAAAATGATATTGTCGGCTACGAAGCCAGGCAAACCATTGCCGTTCAGGTAAAAGGCGTGGACAAGTCCACGCAAGTTTTGGGCAAGATTTTATCTGACGCCACATTGGCCGGAGCCAATGAAATCAGCGGTGTGTCCCTGGGTTTTGATGACCCAGACAACCTGAGGCAAAAAGCCAGGGAGCAGGCCATAGAAAAAGCAAAAACTCGCGCCGAAGAACTGGCCAAGGCTTCGGGCATTAAGCTGGGCAGGATTGTGGGTGTTTCCCAATCCGGCGGAAATTTCCCCGGACCAATCCAGTACGCTGACGGCGGTGGCGGAGGCGGATTACCTGCCGCCCCTGCCGTCGTCCTGGGGGAAAGAGGAACTGCAGGTAGTCGTTCACTTCCGCGAAAAGTAATGCCGGTTCGCCTTCAATCATATAGCGGCGT
>JAMDEL010000106.1:6026-8014 GCA_023487095.1 Patescibacteria group bacterium | reverse complement strand
TAATGATGCCAAAGGCATAATTTGGCCGGAAGCCGTTGCACCGTTTAAGGTTCATCTTTTAGGTTTAAGCGGTGCCGAAGAAAGAGCGGCAAAAGTTTATAAAGAAGTCAAGAATGTTTTTGGCGATACAACTAAACGATACGGTATACCAATCAAATCGGCGTCAGCAAACTTTACGCCCGCGGAAACTTCACGATCATCAAATAAGACCTCCGACTCGCCAAAAGTTCCGGAGGGCCAGGTGGAAGTTAAAAAACGTAATGCAGAAAAATCAGAAACGGTACCCATTGGCAATTTAGCTCACATACTCAAAAAATAAAATCAGGCCAGCCTAAAACAAAAGAAAATTGTCCAATATTCGGTAAATACATTGGGCTTGTGTTAGAATTATTATTGAATGATCATTGGGCTTGTGTTAGAATTATTATTGAATGATTTAACTTAAATGATTTTCGATCGATTTTATCAAAAATTCAGCAAAGATATTGGCATAGATTTGGGCACGGCCAATACTTTGGTTTATGTTAAAGGAAAAGGAATTGTCATTAATGAGCCGTCAGTTGTGGCCGTTAATCAGCGAACCAAACAGATCTTGGCAATTGGTTCGGAAGCCCGCACCATGGTTGGCCGGACGCCGCCGCACATTGTGGCCACCAGGCCGCTGGTGGACGGCGTGATTTCGGATTTTGAAGTCACCGAGGCGATGCTTAGATATTTTATAGACAAGGTTCACTCGCAGGTGTACCCGTTTTTGCGCCGGCCGCGGGTGGTTATTGGCATTCCTTCCGGCGTTACGGAAGTGGAAAAACGCGCGGTGGTGGACGCGGCTATTAATGCGGGGGCGAATCAGGCATTTTTAATAGAAGAGCCAATGGCCGCGGCCATAGGCGCGAGGTTGAATGTGCAGGACGCGCAGGGCTCCATGATTGTGGATATTGGCGGCGGCACTACGGAAATCGCCGTGATCTCTTTGGGCGGTATTGTTGTTTCGCGTTCCTTGCGCATAGCCGGCGATGAAATGGACGGCAATATAGTGCAGTATGCCAGGGAGAATTTTAATTTGTTAATCGGCGAACGCAGCGCCGAGGAAGTGAAAATTAAAATCGGCAGCGCTTTTCCGTTAGAGCGCCAGCTTCATACCCAAATGCGCGGGCGGGATTTGGTTACAGGTCTTCCGAAAGAGGTTTCGATTTCCGACGCGCAGGTGCGGGAAGCGTTAATGCACAGTTTAAAGACCATAGTCAATAATATTAAAGGCGTGATTGAAGAGATTCCGCCCGAACTTATTTCGGATATTATGAATAAGGGAATTATTTTGGCCGGCGGCGGCGCGCTGCTTCGGGATTTGGATAAATTGGTGCATGAAGTAACTGCCATGCCGGTAATGGTGGCGGAGGATTCTTTAACCTGTGTTGCCCGCGGCTGCGGCGTGGTTGTGGAAGATTTGGAAGTCTTAAAAGACGTTCTTGTGCCGACCGGGTTTGAGAAAGTGCCGAGGTAAAGGTAAATGAACAAAAATGACAAAAACGAAGAAAATGAGCAAAAATGATGCAAACCTAATTTTGTCAATTTTGTCATTTTTTTAATTTTTGTCATTTGATTTATGCGTTTTATCTACACCAAAGCTTTCGGAATTTTTTTTGCCTGCCTTGCGCTGGTAGCGATTTTGGTTTTTTTGCAGACCAGGGGGCTTTTGGATCCGGTCCGCAAAGCGGCCCTTTCTGCGCCCAAACCGGTTGCGGCAGTTATTAGCGGAGTTGTTTCACCGATTAAATTTTTTTTTGTTACTGCTTATCAGCTGCATAAAATTGTTGATGAAAATACAGAGCTTAGAATTAAAGTTGCAAATTTAGAGCAAAATTTGGTCCAATATAATCAGCAAATAAGGGAAAATGAAGCCCTGCGGAATGAGTTGGGTTTTGTTAAATATTCTAAACTTCAGTTGATTGCCTGCACAACATTGTCCCGTGACGCTTTTGTTCTTTCGG
>JAMDEL010000106.1:0-5999 GCA_023487095.1 Patescibacteria group bacterium | reverse complement strand
TATTTTAAATTGCGGCAGCGCCGATGGCGTACAGGAGGGGCAGGCGGTAATTTCTCAGGGCTATCTGGTGGGGAAAATTACCTACGCGGGAAAAACCACCAGTAACGCGCTTTTGGCCGTGAGCTCCAAATTTTCCACAGACGCGCGGCTTAGCCAGACAAACGCAACGGCTTTGGCGGTTGGTTCTTTTGGCTCCGGATTGATATTGGACCAGCTGGCTCAGACGCAAAATTTGCAAAAAGGCTGGCAAGTGGTCACCGCGGGTATAAACCAACGAATCCCTAAAAATTTGCTGATTGGCGAGGTGGGGGACATGCTGTCTTCCGGCAGCGATCTGTTTAAGCGGGCATCCGTGGTCAGTCCCATAGATTTTGATAATTTGGAATTTGTATTCGTGGTAAAGTAGAGTTTACGAAGTACGAACAGATGCGAACGTACGAAAATGCCGTATATTTGTATCTTCTTTCGTAAGTTCGTACATTTTCGTATTCGTAAAGTTATGAAATATTTAATTTATTTTTTAGCCATAATTTTTTTGCTGGGTATCAACATCGGCTTGTTTGGCCATATTCCTTTTTACGGGCAGATACCGAATTTATTGCTTTTATTTGCTTGTTTTTTTGCCATGGAAAAACAGAGCTATGATGGATTTTATGTTTGCCTGTTGGCCGGCTTATTTTTGGATTTTTTTTCGACCCAGTTTTTCGGCGGTTTTACAGTAGCCTTTTTAAGCTTGGGGCTGGTTTTGCATTTAATGTTTAATTATTTTTTGGCCATGGAGGTTAATTGGAAGATGCTTGGCGGAGTTCTCTGCGCGGTGCTAATTTTGTTTTACGGATCGTTGTGGATTTACGGATTTTTAGTCTATAAATTTAATTTGGCCCACAGCTACCTGTCATTAGCCGATTACAGCAGAAATTTTTTACCGGCTTTGGTTTACAATTTATTACTTATGTACCCGATTTATATTTTTTACGAGACCTTGCAAGAATGGGTGGGAAAATTGCTTATAAGGCAAAGAGGTGTGATTAAATAACACAAAAATTGCGCGTTGTTTTATAATAATAAAAAATGTCATTTCACAATCCATTTGAAATTAAAACCAGTTTTCAACCAACCAAGTCCGCGCGATCTTTGGATTGGGAAGAGTCGGCTTCGGATTTGCACAGCGACGTGGAAGGCATTTACGATGAAGATCGCCAGCCGCCCCGGTCCGTTTGGCTGAAGTTCGGCCTTTTTTTAGTGTTTGGGATTTTGGCCGGCCGAATTTTTTATTTGCAAATTATCCAAGGCGCTAATTTTCGCGTGCTTTCGGATAATAACCGGATTCGGAGCCAAACTTTGCTGGCTCCCAGGGGGCTGATAGTTGACAGAAACGGGGAAATTTTAGCCCAAAACGCAGTGAGCTTTAACTTGGTGGCCGTGCCATTCGATTTGCCGAGAAATAAGAGCCTTTTGCAGGAAGAGCTGGATAAGGCGGCAACGGTTTTTGGTTTTAACGCCCAGCAGGCCCGGCAAAAACTGTCTACGCTGCCCGGTAATTCCATTAACCCGGTGGTGTTAATGCAGGATATCGGCCAGGATGAAGCTATATTGCTGCAAACCCGCGCCAGCGAATTTCCGGGATTTTTAGTGCAAAAAATCCCTGTGCGCGATTACATAAATGCTCCGCAATTCGCCCATGTGATTGGTTATTCGGGACTGATTAACGAGGAAGAATTTAACAAGGCCAATAAACAGTTGTATGACCCCGTGGATTTTATAGGCAAAACCGGAATTGAAGCGGCTTACGAAAAATATTTGCACGGGATAAACGGCCAGGATATGGTAGAAGTGGATGCAATTGGCAAATTGCTCAATGTGCTTGGACAAAACAAGCCCGTTCCGGGAGAGACCTTGCAATTGAATATAGATAAAGGTTTGCAGGAAAATTTGTACGAAGGTTTGTTCCGTGCCGGCAAAGACCGCGGCGCGGCGGTGGCGATTAATCCGAAAAACGGTCAGGTGCTGGCGTTGGTAAGCACGCCGGGGTTTAACAATAGCTTATTTGTCCGGGGCATTAAGACCGAAGACTATAATAAGTTATTGAATGACAAAAATTTGCCCCTGTTTAACCGCGCTGTTTCCGGCACTTATCCGCCCGGCTCAACGGTAAAGCCCATGGTGGCAATTGCGGGTTTGCAGGAAGGCGTAATAGATCAAAATACTAAAATTTATGACAATGGCAATTTGATAGTGCCTAATCAATTTGATTCTTCGGTGCAATATGAATTCCGTGGCTGGAAACCGGGCGGCTTGGGTCCGGTGAATGTACGCGACGCCATTGCTATGAGCTCGGACATCTTTTTTTATCAGGTTGCGGGAGGCAACCAGAACACCGGCATGCAGGGTCTTGGCGCGGATAAATTGGCTGAGTATTATCGTAAATTTAATTTAGGCAAAATTGTCGGCATTGACATCCCCGGAGAAAAGCCCGGGCTCGTGCCTGACCCGAAGTGGAAAGCGGAATTTTTTAAAGCAGATCCAATAATGAGCAAATGGTATTTGGGCGACACTTACCACGTTGGCATTGGCCAGGGCGATTTGCTGGTTACGCCGCTGCAAGTCGCTATGTGGACCGCGGTAATTGCCAACAACGGCGTGGGTTTTCAGCCGGCAATCGCCAATAAGGCCATAGATTCAAGCGGCAAGACCGTTTGGCAAAACCAGCCTGAGGTAATGATTTCAAACATCGCTTCTTTGGATGCAATAAAAATTGCGCAGCAAGGAATGCGGCAGACGGTGCTTTCCGGCACGGCCAAGCCGCTTTTAAGTTTGCCAATTACTTCGGCAGGCAAAACCGGCACTTCCCAGTTTGACGGCTCCAATCCGCTTAGAACCCATGCCTGGTTTACCGCTTATGCCCCATATGAAGACCCCCAAGTCGTAATCACCGTGTTGGTGGAAGCCGGCGGAGAAGGCAACGCGGTAGCCGAGCCGGTAGTTAAAAACGCGCTTTTATGGTGGGCGAATAATCGCTATCATCCTTAATCCTTTATCATTTATCCTTGATTAAGTTGGCATGTTATAATAGTGAAGGATAAAAGATTAAGGATAAACGATAAATCAATGATTCTTGACGGCAAAAAAATCGCAGCGGAAATTTTAGAAAAAGTAAAATCAGAAGTTTCCAAACTGTCCTTCCAGCCGGTATTTTGCGATGTGCTGGTAGGGGATGATCCGGCCTCACAGCAGTATGTGCGGATGAAAGGTAGGACCGCGGAAAAAGTTGGGATTAAATTCAGAAACGCGGAATATCCGGCATCAATTGGCACGCAAGAACTTATCGCTGAAATAAAAAAAATCGGCCAGGAGCCTAATATTTGCGGTCTTATAGTTCAGTTGCCCCTGCCGCAATCAATAGACAAACAGGCGGTTTTGGACGCCATTGACCCTAAAATTGACGTGGATTGTACAGGTCAGGTAAATACCGATTTGTTTTATGAAGGCAAAGCATACGTGGAATTTCCCACGGCCGCGGCAGTAATGGCCAGCTTGGACAGTACGGGAGTTGATTTTTTAAAAAAGAAATTTTTGGTTATGGGTTTTGGCCAGTTAGTCGGCCGACCGGTGAGTTTTTTGCTTAAGCAAAGAGGCTTTGAAGTTGATGTTGCGCGGAGCAAGACTGAAAATGCGGAGCAGTTGTTAAAGCAGGCGGACGTGATTGTTTCCGCGGTCGGCAAGCCAAAACTTATCACTGGCGAAAAAATCAAGCCGGGGGCGATTGTAATAGACGCGGGCACATCGGAAAGCCAGGGCGGCATAGTCGGGGATGTGGATTTTGAGTCGGTAAAAGACGCGGCAAGCTTCGTATCGCCCGTGCCCGGCGGCGTGGGCCCGATTACTGTGGCTAAGCTGTTGTCTAATGTGCTGAAGGTGGCAAAAGGCCGCACAAATATGTAATATGAGCGAAAAAATAAAAAGCCAATTTAGAATAAAACAAAAAATTTTTACGAGCTTGCGGCTTAATTTTTTAAGCGCGGTTAACGCGTTTTTTCAATTTTTTAGCCTCAAAAAATCCCGGCCCTTTTGGGGTATGGTTTATGACAGCGTAAGCAAACAGCCGCTTGATCCGGTGATAGTCAAACTGCTTTATGCCGATGGACGGGAAGTGGAAACTTGCGTTACCGATTTAGCCGGACGGTACGGCTTTCTGGCCCGGCCGGGAAAATTTAAAATCTTTGCCCGTAAAACCAACTATTTGTTTCCCTCACAGTTTGTAAAAGGGGATAAAGACGGACTAATGGAAGATTTGTACCACGGGGAATTTTTTGTGTTAAAGGAAGATTCGGAAGTCATCGCGCCCAATATTCCCATGGATCCGGCCGGGATTGATTGGAACCAGCAGGCCAAGCAAAAGATCCAAAGCGTGAATTATTATTCCAAGCTTTTATTTAAAAGGCTGACAGAAATTATTTTTTGGTTCGGTTTGGTTTTTAGCGCGCTTTTGGCTTTTGAACAAAGGGTAATTTGGCCGAACCTGTGGCTCATAGCGGTTTTTGTTTACTTGTGTTTGATGATGTTGGCTTTATGGATTAAACCCGCGCGGCTGTGGGGGCAAGTTATTCTCAAAACCGGCTTGCCCGAATATCAGGATATGGTTTTGGAACTGTTAAGCGAAAAATTTCCGGGCATGCGGTTTGGCAAGGCTGTAATTCACGAGGACGGCAAGTTTTTGCTAAGGGCTAATCCCGGGCGCTATTTGCTTTCGGTAAATTTGGTAGACAGGTCTAAAAACAGCCTAACTTTAGGGATTTTGCCGGTTAGAGTGGGACAAAATGGGGTTTTAAATAAAACTTTGGTTATTAAGGCAAAAAGTTAATTGTTTGTTATTTGAAATTATGGTATAATTAGTTATATGGTTAATGCCACGAAAAAAATTCTGGTGGTAGAGGACGATAAAACCCTGCGCGAGGTTATTGTTGGCAATTTAAAGAAAAAAAATTACGAGATTGTTGAGGCTAATGACGGCGAAGCAGGCATCGCAATGGTGTTAGATGAAAAACCCAAGTTAGTACTTTTGGATTTGCTACTGCCCAAGCTGGACGGATTTAAGGTTTTGGAAAGAATCCGGCATTATCCGGATAAAAACATTGCCGAAACTAAAGTTGTGGTGCTAAGTAATCTTTACAGCGACAAGGATATCCTGCGCGCCCAGGCTTTAAAAGTGGATGAGTATTACGCCAAAGCCAATACCGATTTAAACGTAGTTTTTCAGAAAATTGATCAGATAATGGCAGGTTGATCTCGTCAGAAGTCCGGCGCTATTAATGGCCGGCGCTTTGGATGGCTAATTTCTGACGGGGTTGACACCTTTTTATTAGTTGTGTTATAATCAGCACATATAAAGGCCTGCAGGGCCTTTTAAAAGAGACTAAATTTTATGGCTAACTTTTTAGTAGAAGTAAAAAACGAGCTTAGCAAAGTAGTCTGGCCCAGCCGGACGGAAACCATCCGCTATACGCTCACCGTAATTGTGTTTAGCGTGGTTGTGGCGTTTGTATTAGGCGCTTTTGACTATTTGTTGCTCAAAATTTTTGAAAGCATAGTTAATAGGTAGTATTAGCAAATTTGTTTATTTGAGATTACTACTATGTTGCCACCCGGACACATTGCCGCAGGATATTTAACTGCCGAGCCATAACATCAGGCCAATAAATTTTACATATGTTGATACCGCTAAAAAATAAACTGATACTCCGGTGGCGAGCCATAAAATTGGCGCGTGGCTATAGTACTTGCGGTGGTTATGATTCTTTAAGTCTTTGACTATAAAAGCCTTTTCCTTAAAGAAGGCGTAAAACATATCCAAGTCCGGCGCAAAGCCAAAGAACATTCCCCATAAAAGCAAATGCTGATATTCCACGGCGCTAAAATTTATCGGCCTAATGTTATGGCTCGGCAGTTGGACCAATTTTTTGCTGGACAGCGTTGAATACGGGATTATGTGGCATTAACCA